>NZ_JAVTWC010000090.1:0-13347 GCF_032229445.1 Tahibacter sp. | reverse complement strand
GGGTGGCGCGGGGGGCCCCCCCCGGGGGGGGCCGCGGGGGGGGGGGGCCCCCCCCCCCCCACACCAGGAGCACGCCGGACACCGACAGGCATACGCCGCCGAACGCCGTCAGGATCAGGAGCGGATGGTTGAAATCCTCGCGCTGGCGGTAGTCCATGATGTGCAGCATCCAGGCGATATCGAACAGGCGCCACACCCGGTTGCGTCGCTCGACGATGTCACCGGTCTGCGCGGCGACGTAGATTGTCGTCTCTAGATCGTCAGCGATCCGAAGCCGCCAAAATGCGCCTTGATGATCGCGTGTTTCCTCATTTGCCGCGGCCAACCACTCCGGGGCCTCCAGGCGGCCAGGGCCGCCATAGTCAGCCGCGACGACGGCGTATGCGACCGCCGGGGTCACCGGCTGCGGCTCGCCGGTGCGCGCGTTGTAGCGGTGGACGCCACTCGGAGTGGTCACCAGGTAGACAGGACCATCCAGCGCGTTGCGGAAAGCCACGCTGTGCGCTTGGCCGGCATGGTGTGCGGCGATCGCAGACGGCGCCTGCAAGGTGGAATAGTCGATTGCTTGGCCGGCGGTCGGCGGACGCACGTAGGTGTGGCCCTCCACGGCCATATGATCCAGCAAGCTCATCGTTAGCCCACTGGCCACCCAGACGAGCACCTGCACCCCGATGACCCACGCGGCGGCTCGGTGAAGGCGGGCAGGCCATGGCCGGCGAGGCGAACGCACCGACCGAACCGGCACCGGTCGACGTCGCGACACCGCCAGCAGCACCGCGCCGGTCACCACGAAGGCAAGGGCCACGCCGGCGGCGACGCACAGAAGCACATTGTTGACGTTGCTTCTGGTTGCATAATCCATAATGTGCAACATCCACAACGTGTCGAATATGCGCCAGCCGGCAAAACGCTTCGCCAGAAGTTCGCCGGTGTACGGGGAGTAGTACAACGTAGGCGCTGAAGCGCCCTCAAAGGTCACGCGCCACAGTGGCGCAGGACGGCTGCTGACCTCAGCGGGCGCTTCCTTCAGCCAATCGATCGACCGAATCGCCCGGGCTTGCGCAAATCGCGTACGTGCCAGCGTTCGCACCTCATTGGCATCCAACGGGGCGCGCGGGACACCCGAGGCGGCATCGACCAATACGATGGATCCGGGTCGGTGCACTTCGTAGACCGGTTTGCCGAGCAGAGTCTTCAGCGTAAAGCGTTCGCTGTCGGGAAATTGACGCTGAAGTTCCGCCGGCGCGGCCACCGGCGAGAGCGGCAACTCCCTAGGCTCCGCCTTAACCCAGTGGTCGCCATGGACCCAGTCGATGGGCGCCGCACTCATGTATAGACCCGAGAGCATCCACAGCAGAACTTGTACACCCACCAGCCAAGCCAGCCGGGTGTGCCACGATCGCACGACACGTTGAGAGAGCACAGCGTTCCTTTGGGAGCGGCGTTATCGCACAGAGAGATCGGAGCCCCGCTGCGAATAGTAGCGCCCGTGTTCTAGGAGATGCGGCAATCGCTGCAGGCCCAGGACGCCGAGCTTGAGCAGATCCAAGCCGCGATTCGCGCCAGCCCACGCGTCTTGTTGCCGCCAAAGCCTCGCTTGCCGGCAGCCCGTTCGTACTACGGCCGACGATTTTTTGGGGCGCTTTGAGCCTGACGCGGGATAAGACTGAATTATCCTGTGTGATAAAATCGGCTCTCGCCGAGGATAATTCACCTTGAGTATTACGTAATTACATGGTATGTAATTCATTACGAAATATACCAAGGGCACTCCGATGGCACGCGGCGGCGTTTACAAGAGCGAGGTCGAGAAGGCGCGCAATGCGCTGCTGGCCCAAGGCAAGCACCCGTCGGTGGACGCACTGCGCGTGGCTCTCGGCAACACCGGTTCCAAGACCACGATCCACCGTTATCTGAAAGAGCTCGAGGCGGAGGATGTGCAGGGCGTCGGCGGAAAATTTCCGATCAGCGATGCACTCGCGGACTTGGTAAGCCGCCTGGCCGGCCAGCTGAACGCCGAGGCCGACCAACGGATCGCCGACATCCAAGCCCACTGCGATGCCCAGCTGCGCGATCGCTCCGCGGCGCTGGAGCAGGCTCGCCAGGAAAACACCACGCTGATCGCGCAAGTACGTCGCACCGACGACGCGCTGCAGGCCGAGCAGTCCGAGCACAAAGTCGTCCGGGCCAGCCTGGCGACGGCCACCACCACGATCCGCCAGCTCGAGGAACGCATCGCCGGCCTCACGGCGCGCTTGAGCGAGCACGAAGCGCACGCGCAGTCGCTGGAGCAGAAGCATACGCACGCCCGCGAGGCGCTGGAGCACTATCGGACGTCGGTGAAGGAACAACGCGACCAAGAGCAGCGTCGACACGAACAGCAGGTCCAGCAACTACAACTCGATTTGCGCGAAGCTCGCGATGGCCTCACCGGCAAGAATCAAGAGCTGCTGCAGCTCAATCGCGACAACGTACGGCTCAGCGAACACACCAGCCAGCAGGATAAAGACTTGCGCGAGCTGCGCCTGCAGATCCGCCGGCTTGAAGAGGAACTCCAAGCGCTGCGACCGATCGCCCGTGAACATGAGACCCTGCAGACACGATGGGCTCACGAACAACTCGCCGGTGAGTCGCTGCGGGCGGACCTGCTGGCGGCACGTGCGGAACTCGTGCAGGAACGCGACAAGCGCCAGGCGGCCGAGACGGCTGCCGCGCTCAGCACGGCACGTGCAGAGGCCATCGAAGACACTCTGTCCCGGCTTAGTGCAGTCCCAGCCAGTGAGGTCGCGTCGCAGGCGCCCGAAGGGTCATAGTTCTTTGCCGCCAATGATTCGAGAATCGATGCGATGACTCAGTCCACTCGTTTGAAGTGGCAGTAAACGAACGGTTGGACATTTCCGCCCGGGGTGGCATGCGCGTCGGTTGCATGAGTCTCCAGGTGAAACGCCCCTCCGAATTCCTGTTGCAAACCATCCGCGTCGTAGCGCGCGACCGGCAAGCCGCTGCACCGAGCCGGTCCATCCAGCGCAAAGGTGGCAACAATCAGATGACCGCCTGGCTTCAGTGTACGGACGACTTGGCGCACATACGCCGCCCGGTCCGCCTCATCGGTCAGGAAGTGAAACACGGCGCGGTCGTGCCATACCTCAGCGCTCTGCGGTTCGAGCGCGACCGTCCGCACATCGCCCTGTAGCCAGACTACGTCCTGCGCCGCCTCGCCCAGGCGACCGCGGGCCGTCTCTAGAGCGGCCTGCGACAAGTCGAGCACCGACAGGTGCCGGTAGCCCCGGGCGAGTAAATCGTCCACCAGGGTCGACGCGCCTCCGCCGACATCGAAAATGTGGGAATCGTGATTCGGAGCAGCGGCTTCGATGTAGGCCAACGAACGCTCTAGGTGCGGGCGGTACCAGCTGACGTCCGTGGACTGTCGGGTGCGGTAGACCTGCTCCCAGTGTTCGAGGGCGCTCGATGCGTGCGGGGGGATTATATTTTGGGGCTCGGCCACGGTCTTGCGGGCTCCTTCGTGCGAACGACTGAAGGGTAGCGCGAACGCCGCTGGCTCACCGCCACCGATTTTCTTAGGGCACAGGCGCATCTGTCGTTTTCGCCTCTCCCACGCGCAGGAACCGGTTGGAGGTGTACGGCTGAAATCCCTTGCCATTCGGGTCGAGCTCGAACAGCTCGCGGTATTCGTCGGGCGGCACAAACGTATACATGTGTGGACGCGGGCCTAAACAAAGGCGCGCCTCCAGGTCCAGCGGCGAAGGCAGCCCAGCTTGCCAGCGAGCCAACGCCTCGGGTGGACGGGACTACTCGCGGGCTAGCTCGCCAATAGCGACCACGCCCCACCTAATAATGCACAACTGAACAGTGTCCAGCCCATGCTCAGACGAAATCGGAACATGGCCACCATCGCGGCGGCGGCGAGGATCCCTGCGGCCGGTTTGAATGTCGTCACTGCTGGCAGATCCAGGTGCAGCGTTCCCCACGACCACGGTTGTATCTCGGCGAACACAGTGTGCACCGCGAACCAAACCGCCAGATTGAGAATGACTCCGACGACGGCGGCCGTAATCGCCGAGAGTGCCGCCTGCAACGTACGGTTGTGGCGCAGTGCCTCAATGTACGGTGCTCCTAGGAAGATCCAGAGGAAACAGGGTACGAAGGTCACCCAGGTCGTGAGCAGCGACCCTACGATGCCGGCTGCGAGCGGTGAAAGCCCCAGCTGGTGGTGGTAGGCCGCCTGGAACGCTACGAACTGCACCACGAGAATGAGCGGGCCTGGCGTCGTTTCTGCGAGGCCCAAGCCATCGAGCATCTGCCCTGGCGTGAGCCAACGATAGTCCTCGACGACGCGCTGCGCTATGTAGGCCAAGACGGCGTAGGCGCCACCGAAGGTGACCATCGCCGCCTGACTGAAAAGGATGCTCTGGTGAGCGATTACGGCATCGCGCCCAAGCCAAGCAATGACCGCGGCGATCGGCACGAACCACAGGATCAGGCAGACAACCACGACGAAGCCGGCGCGCCACGCCGACGGCTGAGTGTGCGTCAGCTCGCCACGCGCCAAGGCCGCGTCGACGACATAGTGCGCGTCGCCGTCCGAACCGTCATCGGCCGGCTCGGGGAATACCCGCGGCGCGAGTCGGCGGCCGGCCATCCCGATCACCGCCGCGCCGAAAATGATCAGCGGAAACGGGACGCGGAATGCGAAAATCGCGAGGAACGCAGCACCAGCAATTCCGATCATCGCCGGATTTTTTGAGCGCGCGACGCCCGATGCGCAGCACAGCTTCGACAACAACGGCGAGCACCGCTGCCTTCAGTCCGAAGAAGAGCGCGTTAACCAGCGGAACATGGCCGAGCGTGGCGTAGAGCACGCTCAGCAACAGCATCGTCAGGCACCCGGGCAGGACGAACAGCACGCCAGCGACGAGACCGCCCGCCGTCCGATGCATCAGCCATCCGATATAGACGGCCAATTGTTGGGCTTCGGGCCTCGGCAGCAGCATGCAGTAGTTCAGCGCATGTAGAAATCGGGGTTCGCTGATCCAGCGTCGTTTCTCGACCAGCTCTTGGTGCATTTGCGCGATCTGTCCGGCCGGCCCGCCGAAGCTCAACCAGCCGATGCGCGCCCAAATGCGCGCGGCTTCGGCGAAACTCACCGGCCGCGGTGGGACCACGGCTATGTCGACGGGCGTCATGGTTTACGTCCAGGCTGATTGGTCAGCGACGGATCGGCGTACGCGGCGTACAGGTCGTCGGGTACCGCGCTCATCGCATTCAACAGCCCATCGTCATCGGGCAGAGGCGAACGCGCGCCGGCAAGGATCGCCGTGAAGCCGGCCGCTCCCAGTACGGCAACGCCGCCGAGGTCCAGATAGTGAACGAGGGCGGCGATCTCCGCCAGGCTCCGATCCGCATCGAAGCCGAAGCTTGGAAGCAGTACCTCAAACGTCGTTCTAAGGCCCACTCAACCCATCCCATCAAACGTGCGCGTCCAAGTGTTCGATCACCGGACAACTGACCCCCGTGGCGTTCGCGTCACAATCGGCGATCCAGTGGGAGAGTTCCGAACGCAGCTGCTGTAGTTCGGTGAGACGCTGATCAATCACCTCAACTTTGGCGGCTGCCAGCTCTCGGGTCGCACTACAGCACACGCGGGCGCGCAGACTGAGCAAGGTCACGATTTCGGCCAGCGTGAATCCCACCGCCTTAGCGCGCCGGATAAAGCGCAAGCGGTCGGCGTCTGCTTCGCTGTAGCGACGAATCTCGCCAAGTGGGCGTTCGGGCTCCGGCAACAGCCCACGACGCTGGTAGTAGCGCACGGTTTCGACGTTGACGGCCGCGGCCTTGGCGAGGCCCGCGATGGTATAGACGGTGGACATGGCTTGACTCCGTACCAGGGTACGGACCTTACGCTACGGATTCCGTTCCCTTCCACCACGGGATCACGACAGAGCCATCTTCATGAGCGAAACCAAACGCGTCGTCGGCGCGGCCAGCGGCGCACTCGGCCTGGGCGCCTTCGCAGCGATGTTCGCGACCTGCTGCGTCGCCCCCTGGGCCGTGAGTCTCCTGGGCGTCAGCGGCGCGATCGCACTGGCGCGCCTGGCCGTGCTGCAGCCGTACCTGCTGATCGCCGCCGGCATACTGCTCGGGGCGGCATTCTTCTGGGTGTATCGTCCGGCACCGACGTGTGCGGACGGGACATGTGCTACCGCGAGCCGACGCCGGCTGCGCGCGATCGTTTGGATCGCCGCAATAGTCGTAGCCGGACTCGCTACGGCTTCCTTGATGCCAACGCTCTTCGCACTGAAAGGAGAGATGCCGTGATCAGAGTTCGCGTGCTGCTATTCCTGGCCACGCTCGCGCTGGGCACGACCGCGTGTTTTGCAGCCGACCCGGCACCCGCACCGAGCGTCATCGCGCTCGGTGACGACGCGCGTCAATTGCGCGAGGATTTCAATCAGGCACAGGGATCCATACGCCTCGTGCTGGTCGTCGATCCGGCCTGTTCGGTGTGCCTGCGCGGTATGGCGGACGTGAACGAGGCGCTCTTGGCAACGACGACTGATCCGCGGCTGCAGACCTTCGTCGTCCATGTGCCGGTCATCGGCGCGACCGCCAAGGACGTTCCGCCCTCGATGGAACTCCTCCACAATCCGCACGTCCGCCACTATTGGAATGCGTCCGGCAGCGTCGGGCACCAGGTATCAGTCGCGTTGCAGCTCAAGCGCGGCGAGAAGCCGGTTTATGCCTGGGACGTCTGGATGATCTATGGGGCTGACGCAGCCTGGCCGGCAGGCGCGCCACCCACGCCCGCGCTCTTCATGCACCAGTTGCCGGCGCTGCGCGGGCAACCCGAGCGCCCATTTCTCGATAGCGCCGCGTTCGCGGCCAAAGCGCGCGACCTCTTGGCTCGCCTGCTGCCGACGGAAGCGAAATGACATGACGAACGCACTCGTCCTCGTGAGCGAGTTGACCTGTCCCCACTGCGGGCATGTCGTTACAGAAACGATGCCCACCAACGCCTGCCTGTTCTTCTACGATTGCGCGGGCTGTGGCGTGCTCTTGAAGCCCAAGACCGGCGACTGCTGCGTGTTCTGCTCCTACGGCTCCGTTCCATGCCCGCCGATACAAGCTGAAGCCGAGTGCTGCCGTCGCTGACCGCGCATGGAAGCGGATCGCTTACGCCGTCGGCCTGAATCGGCCCCGGCAGCGTGGGCGCGGTTCAATGCCGATGCCGGTGGTGAATATCCGGATAGTGCGGATGGGTGTGCACCATCGGCTCGTGCCGATGAGGGTGGCTGTGCGGCTCGCTCCCGTCCCACGGGAAATCGTGCGCGTGCTGATGGTGCGTGTCATGACGATGGCGGTGATCGTGTTCCAGGGCTTCGTGCAGATGCTCGTGCGAATGACGTTCGGTCACGTGCAGCCACACACCGAGCGCCATCAGCGCACCAGCGACCCAGAACACCGTTGCCGGCGATTCGCCGAGAAACCACAACGACAGCGACGCGCCGACAAACGGCGCCGTCGAGAAATAGGCGCCGGTGCGCGCCGTGCCAAGGTGCCGCAGTGCCAGCACGAACAACACCAGGCTGACGCCATAGCCGAAGAAGCCGACGGTGGCGGCGCCCAGCAGCGCGCCCCACGGCGGCAAGGAGGCGCCCAGCGCCAGCGCGAGACTCGTGTTGATTGTCCCGGCGACTGCGCCCTTGATGGCCGCTACATGCACGGGGTCGCCGCCTGAGACCGCACGGGTCAGGTTGTTGTCGATCGCCCAGCATAGACACGCCCCGGCAATACCCAGCGCGCCCCAGGACACGCCGCCGCCAGCGGCCGGATCCCACGACAGCAACGCGCCCCCGAGCACGATGACGACCATGCCGAGGAAGATGCGGCGATCGACGTTCTCGCGAAACACGATCCAGGCGAGCGCAGCTGTCAGCACGCTCTCGAGGTTGAGCAGCAGCGATGCGTCTGCCGCAGTCGCGTACTGCAGACCGAACATCAGCAGTGCGGGACCGAGCACGCCACCGAAGAGCACGGCGCCGGCGAGCCAGGGGATGTCCCGGGCGACCAGCCGCGCGTCACCCCCATTGCCACCGCGCCAGCGGCGCGACAGCGCCCACAATGAAAGGCCGATCCCGGACCCCGCATACAGCAAACCGGCCAGCAGCAGCGGCGACACCTGGCCGACGAGTGCCTTGGCAAACGGGGTGCTCGCACCGAACAGGCCTGCCGCCAACAGCGCGTAGCCGACACCGGTGTGAAGACGTGGCCAAGCGATATTCATTTACGGGCGCTCCGGAATGGTTCGGGTGACGAAGAATCCGATCCCTTATCGATTGCACATGATTCGTCGCACAACGTATCTCAATGACCGCCGGGAAAGCGCGGTCGCGCTTTCCCGACGATCGTTTGACTCAGTGATCGTGTTCGGCGGCGGTATCAGCCGCCTTCTTGGCGTCCTTCTTGGCCGCTTCGCACTTGTCGTAGGCCGCCTTGACCGCGGCATCTTTCAGATCGATCGCCGCCGGATCCTTGCCGTCGAAAGCGGCGCATTCCGCCGGCTTGGCGGGGGCGCGGCGAGAATGGGCGGCGGGATCGTGCGCCAGAGCCGGCAGAACGACAGCGATCAGCAGGCTCGCAACGAGCAAACGCAGTTTCATTGTGGTGGTCTCCATAGGGGATGTCGCCGAAATGTGGAAAGCCCACCGTTCGTCGGCGAACGAGCGGCGGACCGTTTTGAATCTCAGGGGCGATAGAGCTCGCGGTAGAACCCGCTCACGGTGACCGTGACGGTCACGGGCTCGGTACCGTGGTTGTGCCAGTACCAGCCGTGCGAGCCGTCGAACGGCGCGGTGAAGGTGCCCGCACCGGATGCGGCGTCGTCCTTCCAGTAGCTGGTAAACACATCCTTGGCGGCGTTGGTCTCTTCACCGTGCATGTCGAATTCGACGGGGCCGGCGCCGGTCGACCACGAAAAGGTGAACTGTTCGCCTTTGTGCATTTTCGCTTTGATCTCGGCGCCCTTGTCGGGTGCGAGCGTGACCTGCATTTCGCTGGTGCGAAACGGCGTCACGCCCTGGGTGACGTACTCGTTGCGTACGACCGCAGAGACCGGCGTTGGCGTTGACGGCGCAGCCGTTGCGGGGGCGGCTGGCGGCGCTTTGTCCAACGCTGGCGCCGGCGTTGCGGCGCCGGCGCTCATGCCGAGCAGCCCGAGTTTGCGGCCGATGCCGGTGGGGTCGATGCCATGCTCGGCCGGCAGGACGGCGGTAACGAGAATCAAGCTTGCCGCGGCAATCGCGATCGCAGTCGCCTTGATGAGCTGCGCGCGGCTGGGCAGCGGATGAAGCAGCGTGGATGAGGTCATGATGAAGATCTCAGGAAGCGAAATAGCCGGTGAGCTGGTGGCCGATCAGCACGAAGCCGGCGGTCATGAGCAGTGCATTGGCCGCGAAGGCCTGGCGTCGGAACGCATCGCTGCGTCGCCAGGCGCTGATTGCGATGAGGATGCCGCCGAGGGCGATCAGCTGGCCAAGCTCGACGCCGACGTTGAACGCCACGATATTGGCAACCAGGCCATCCGAGGACAGCGTGAATTCCTGCAGCTTGGTGGCGAGCCCGAAGCCGTGGAAGAACCCGAAGATCAGCACCGCGGCCTTGGTGTTGGGCTGCACATCAAACATGCGCTGGAAGGCGCCGAGGTTGTCGAGCGCTTTGTACACCACGGAGAAACCGATGATCGCATCGACCAGATGCGGATTGACGTGAGTCCCGCTCAAGACACCGTAGAGCAGCGTCATGCTGTGGCCAATGGCGAACAACGTGACATAGAGCCCGACATCGCGCATCCGATACAGGAAGAAAATCACGCCAAACAGGAACAGCAGATGGTCGTAGCCAGTGACCATGTGCTTGGCTCCCAGGTAGATAAACGGCACGAGCTGCATCCCTGTGCTGTTCTCGATGAAGGTCTTGTCGTCGCCGGCGACGCCGTGCGCGAATGCGCCGGTAGATACCAGCGTCAACACACCAAGCAGTAGCGGCCACCATCGCCACGGCGAACCACCGTGGCGATGGCGAGTGAATGATTCGAGCATTCGTAAACTCCTATACAAAGATCGGGGATGTCAGGCGGTGCGGCCATCGATGTCGCTATCGCGATGCAGCAGTCGATACAGCGCCGGTAGCACCAGCAGCGTGAGCAAGGTGGACGAAATGATTCCGCCGATAACGACCGTGGCCAGCGGCCGCTGTACTTCGGCGCCGGTGCCAACGTTCAGGGCCATCGGCACGAAGCCGAGCGAAGCGACCAAGGCAGTCATGAGTACGGGGCGCAAACGGATCAGTGCACCGTCGCGAATGGCGTCGTCGAGCGGATCACCGCCGGCGCGTAGCGTCCGGATGAAGCTGATCAGCACGACGCCGTTGAGCACCGCCACGCCCGACAGCGCGATGAATCCTACGCCGGCGGAGATGGAGAATGGGATGTCACGCAACCACAACGCCAATACGCCACCCGTCAGTGCCAGGGGCACACCGCTGAAGACGATCGCCGCGTCCCGACCCGACCCAAAGGCCATGAACAACAGGCCGAAGATCAGCACGAGCACCACCGGCACCACGATCTGCAACCGTTGGCTGGCGGAGATCAGCTGTTCGAACGTGCCCCCGTACTCGACCCAGTAGCCCTCCGGCAACGTGAGACGTTCGCCGACCTGGACGCGCAGCTGCTCGACAAACGAGCCCAGGTCGCGACCGCGCACGTTCGCTGTGACGACGACGCGGCGCTTGCCGTTCTCGCGGCTGATCTGGTTGGGGCCCGGGGCGATATCGATCGTCGCTACTTCACCCAGGGGGACATAACCCACGCGCCGCGCTGTCGCCTCCGCCTGCGGCTCGTTGCGGCCGCCGCCAGCGGGCAACGGGATCGGCAGCGCGGCCAGCCGTTCCACGTCTGTGCGAATGTTCTCCGGCAGACGCACGACGATGTCGAAGCGCCGGTCACCTTCGAACAGTTGGCCAGCGGTTTCGCCACCGAGCGCGATCGATATGGTCCGCTGCAGGTCTGCCTGCGCAAGGCCGTAGCGCGCGAGCGCCGGACGGTTCGGCGTGATCGACAGCACCGGCAAGCCGGTGATCTGCTCCAGCTTCACGTCGGCCGCACCCGGCACGGTCTTGGCCACGCCTTCGACGACCTTGCCGAACGTCAACAATTGCTCCAGGTCGTCGCCATAGACCTTGATTGCCACGTCGCTGCGCACGCCCGCGATCAGCTCATTCATGCGCATCTGGATCGGCTGGGTGAACTCGTAGTTGTTGCCCGGGATCGCCTTGACGGCGACTTCGAGTTCGCTCACCAGTTGTGCTTTAGTCTTGCGCGGATCCGGCCAGTCGGCGCGATCCTTCATGAGGATGAAGGTGTCGGCGACCGACGGTGGCATCGGGTCGGTCGCGACTTCGGCCGTGCCGATCTTCGCGATCACCTTGTCCACTTCGGGAAACTGCTTGATCCGCGCCTCCAGCGCCGTCTGCATGCCGATCGCCTGCGACAGGCTCGTGCCCGGGATGCGCAGCGCGTGCAGCGCGATATCGCCCTCATCGAGGTTGGGGATGAATTCCGAGCCGAGGCGTGACGCCAGCAGCCCGCTCGCCACGACTAGAACGGCCGCGGCCGCAACGACGCCGAGCCGCCACGCGATTACACGGTCGAGCAGCGGCGCGTAGATGCGCTTGATGCCGAGGACCACGCGATTTTCGTGTTCGGCGACGCGTCCGGTGACGAACAGGGCGACGGCTGCGGGCACCACGGTCAGCGACAACGCCATCGCCGCGACCAGGGCAATCACCACCGTGTACGCCATCGGGTGAAACATCTTCCCTTCGACGCCGGTGAGCGCAAAGATCGGCAGGTACACAGTGGTGATGATGAATATGCCGAACAAGCTTGGCGTGATCACTTCCGTGGTCGCTGTGGCCGCGAGTTCAAATCGCTCGTCACGTGACAGCAGACGGCCGAGGCGGTGCTGCGCTTCGCCGAAGCGGCGCAGGCAGTTCTCCACGATGATCACGGCGCCGTCGACGATCAGCCCGAAGTCGAGTGCACCCAGGCTCATGAGGTTGCCCGATACGCGGTTCTGCACCATGCCGGTGATCGTCATCAGCATCGCCAGCGGAATGACCGCCGCGGTGATCAATGCGGCACGCACGTTGCCGAGCAGCAGGAACAGCACGACGACGACGAGCAGCGCTCCTTCGAGCAGGTTCTTCTGCACGGTGGCGATCGTGCGATCGACCAGTGTGGTGCGATCGTAGATCGCGGTGGCCGTGACGCCCTCAGGTAGGCCGCGGTTAACCTGGACGAGTTTGTCCGCTGCCCGCCGCGAAACGGCACGGCTGTTTTCGCCGACCAGCATGAAGACGGTGCCGAGCACGACCTCGCGGCCGTTTTCGGTCGCGGCGCCAGTGCGCAGCTCGTGCCCTTCGCTGACGTCGGCCACGTCGCCGACTCGGATCGGTAAGCCATCACGTCGCGTGACGACGATCTCGCGCAAGCCGTCGAGATCGGCTACCTGGCCCGGCACGCGGATCAGGTATTGCTCGCCGGAACGCTCGATGTAGCCGGCACCGACATTCGCGTTGTCGCGGACGAGTGCATCGAGCACGTCGCGCAAGCTCAGGTCGTAGGCGGCGAGCTTCACCGGGTCCGGCATGACGTGGATCTGCCGCACGAAGCCGCCGATCGAATTGACCTCCGTGACGCCGTCGAGGTGTCGCATCTGCGGCCGTACGACCCAGTCCTGCAGCGTGCGCATATCGGTCGCGCTCCACGGTGCACCGTCCGGCCGTTTCGCGCCGGGTTCGGCTTCGACGGTGTACATGAAGATTTCACCGAGACCGGTAGTGATCGGTCCCATCTGCGGCTCGATACCCGGCGGTAGCTGGCTTTTGACCTGCTGCAGGCGTTCGGCGACGAGCTGGCGCGCGAAGTAGATGTCGGTGCCGTCCTTAAACACGACGGTGACTTGCGACAGGCCGTACCGGGAGATCGAGCGCGTGTAGTCCAGACGCGGCAGGCCGAATAGTGCCGTTTCGACCGGATACGTCAGTCGCTGCTCGGCTTCCAGCGGCGAATAGCCCGGACCTTCGGTATTGATCTGTACTTGTACATTCGTGATGTCGGGTGTCGCGTCGATCGGCAATCGGGTGTAGTTCCAGACGCCAAGGGCTGCGAGCCCCAAGGCGAGCAGCACGACCAGCCAGCGGTGCCGGATGGGCGCGCGGATCAGAGATTCGAGCATGGTCGCGTCCTCAGTGGTCGTGGCTGGCGCC
>NZ_JAVTWC010000089.1:0-6743 GCF_032229445.1 Tahibacter sp. | reverse complement strand
GGTGACGGTGCGGCCGCGTTCGTTGCGGCCGAGGCGCCGCCGCTGCCGGACGCGGTGACGAATGCGCAGGCGCAGGCCGAGCGGGCAGCCGTCGAGCAGCAGCAGTTGCAGGTGCTCTATGTGCAGTTGCAGCGGATGGGATTGTTCGGGACGCCCATTGCGCAGCCGTGGGCCGAGGCGATCGAGCGGTGGCGCGTGTCGCGCGGTGTTCGTCCGCTGTATACGCGATGGATCGGACAGAGCCTGACGCTGCTGGTGGCGGCGCAGATGCTGGCCGAAACGCCGGAAGGGCTGGTGCCGGGTGCGCGGGCGCCGCTCGATGCGGCGGCGGTGGATGCGTCGTGGCAGGCCTGGTGCGAGCGCTGTCGCACGGATGCGGACCTGGCTGCGCAGACCGGCCTGATCGAAGCGACCCTGGCCGCATTGCCGGAGATATTGGACGGGCGTCGCCTGGCGACGGAGATCGTGTTCCCGGATTCGGGCATGAGCCGGCTCGAAGGTGTGTACGGCCGCAACACGCTGGCGGACTACTACAACGGCGTGGTGGCCCAGGTGGTTGCGGCGGGGATCGAACGTGAGCGGCAGCGTGATCCGCAGTGTCGCGTGCGGATCCTCGAGATCGGTGCGGGCACGGGCGGCACGAGCCAGGTGGTATTCGAGCGTCTGCGCTCGCAGGCGGCGTCGATCGAGGAATATGCGTACACCGATATTTCGCGTTCGTTCCTGATGCATGCGCAGGAGCGCTTCGGCGCCCAGGTGCCGTACCTTCGCTGCGAGCTGTTCAACGTGGAGCAGGCGCTGGAAGGCCAGGCGATCGTGCCGGGCAGCTACGACATCGTGATTGCGGCCAATGTGCTGCATGCGACGCGCGACATGGGCGTGACGCTGCGCCACGCGAAGGCGCTGCTCAGGAGCGGTGGGCTGCTGGTGCTCAACGAGATCAGCCAGTTCAGCCTGTATACGCATCTGACGTTCGGACTGCTGGACGGCTGGTGGCGGTTCGAGGACGAGGCGGTGCGCATAGCCGGCACGCCGGCGTTGTCGCCGGCGTCGTGGCAGCGGGTGATGGAAGGCGAGGGGTTCCGCGCGGTGCAGTTCCCGGCGCAGGCGGCGCATGGGCTGGGCCAGCAGGTGGTGGTGGGGCAGAGCGACGGCATGATTCGCGTGGCAGCGGCGACGTCGCTGCACACGGTGACGGCGCGCGTGTCGACGGCGGTGCGGCGCAGTGAAGGCCGGGCGGTCGACGAGCAGCGTGAAGCGCAGGTGCGCAGAACCATTGCCGAGGCGATCGCGGTGACGCTGAAGCTGTCGCCGGATCGGGTGGACGTGGACGAACCGTTCGCCGACTACGGCCTGGATTCGATTCTCGGGGTGAACGCGGTGCGGCTGATCGCCGAGCGGCTGGGGATCGAGCTGCGGGCGACCGTGCTGTTCGATTACCGCACGGTGGCGAAGCTTGCTGCGCACATCCTGGCCGTGCATCGGCTGGCGGACGACGATACGGCTGTGCCGGCGGATGACGGTCGCGGCGACGAGCCCGCCGCGATCGCGCCGCCGCTGGGGTGGACGACTTCCCCTGCGGCCCCGTTCGCGCCGGTGCTCAACGTTCCTGTGGGACGGCCGGAGCCGATCGCCATCGTCGGCCTGAGTGCGCGCTATCCGCGTTCGGAAGACGCGGCGCAGCTGTGGGAGCACCTGGCACGCGGCACCGATCTGCTCGAGGAGAGCGAGGGTTCGACCCTGCGTCCCGGGGCCGTCGCCGACATGGACCGGTTCGACGCGCTGTTCTTCAACATCTCCGCCGTCGAAGCGACCTACATGGACCCGCAGCAGCGGCTGTTCCTGGAAGCGTCGTGGAAGGCGCTGGAAGATGCCGGCTATGTCGGCGACGTGATCGAGCAGTACCGCTGCGGCGTCTATGTGGGCTGCGCCAACGGCGACTACAACACGTTGCTGAGCGGCGACGTACCGCCACAGGCGTTCTGGGGCAACGCCGGGTCGATCACGCCGGCGCGCATCGCGTATTTCCTGGACCTGCACGGTCCGGCGCTGGCGATCGACACGGCGTGTTCGAGTTCGCTGGTCGCATTGCACGTGGCGAGCCAGGCCCTGCGTGCCGGCGAGATCGATCTCGCCCTGGCCGGCGGCGTCTTCATCCAGTCGACGCCGACGTTCCAGCTCTGGGGCGCACGCGCCGGCATGCTGTCGGCAAGCGGCCGCTGCTACACCTTCGACGATCGCGCGGACGGCTTCGTCGTCGGCGAGGGCGTGGGCGTGCTGGTGCTCAAGCGTCTGTCCGATGCGCTGGCGGCCCGCGACCACATCCACGGCGTGGTGCGCGGCAGCGGCATCAACCAGGACGGCGCGACCAACGGCATCACCGCACCCAGCGCGCTCGCGCAGGAGCGGCTGGAATGCGAGGTGTACGACACCTTCGGCATCGATCCGTCACAGATCCAGCTGGTGGAAGCGCATGGCACCGGGACCAAGCTCGGTGACCCGATCGAATTCCAGGCGCTGACCCAGGCGTTCCGGCGCTATACCGCGCAGCGCCAGTACTGTGCGATCGGTTCGATCAAGACCAACCTGGGGCATACCGCAACGGCCGCCGGCGTGGCCGGCGTGATCAAGGTGCTGCTGTCGCTGCAGCATCGGCAGATACCGGCGTCGATCCATTTCGACAACGGCAACAGCCACATCGACTTCGCCGGCAGTCCGTTCTACGTGAACACGCAGCTGCGGCCCTGGGACGTGCCGGCCGGCGGCGCACGCCGCGCCGCGGTCAGCTCCTTCGGCTTCAGCGGAACCAACGCCCACGTGGTGATCGAGCAGGCGCCGGAGCGCGGGTCGCTGCCGGCCGCGCGGCCGGGCCAGCTGATCGTGCTGTCGGCGCGCACGGAAGCGCAGTTGCGCGAGCAGGCGCAGCGCCTGCAGGCGCACCTGCAGACGCACAAACTGGACTGCGGCGACGTGAGCTATACGCTACTGCGTGGTCGCAAGCACTTCGCGCACCGCCTGGCGTGTGTGGTCAAGGATGTGCAGGAACTCTGTGCGCTGCTGGCGAGCTGGCTCGCCGGCACGGCCGGCGAGACGGTATACGTCGGCGCGGTCCGCGAGAAGGCCAGCCGCGCACGCGCCGGATTGACGGCAGTTGGCGAGGAATGCATCGCGGCCTGCAGGGGACTGGCGCTGCCGGTGGACGAGTACCGGCAGAAGCTGGGCGTGCTGGCGGACATGTACGTGCAGGGTTACGCGCTGAAGTTCGAGCGGTTGTTCGACGGCAACGGCAACGGCCGCGTGCCGCTGCCAACCTACCCGTTCGCGCGCCAGCGGTACTGGGTGGCGACGCAGCCCGTGGATGCCCCGCCCCGTCGCGACGGCGCCGAGCGTGCATGGGACGAAACCCCGCCGCACCGCGGCGATGTCGGTGCGCTCACCCTGGCGCCTCGCTGGGAGGTCCTGCACGATCGCGCCGACGCGAGCTGGCCGACACACGCGGCACGCGTACTCGTCGTCGGGGCGACGCCGCAACACGAGCGCGAACTGCGCGAACACCTGCCGCAACTCGACACGATGCCCGCGACGACAGCGTCGGTGGCGGAAATCGCCGCGCGCCTGCAGGCAATGCCGGATATCGATCATGTCGTCTGGATCGCGCCGGCTTCCGCTCACGGCATCGACGACGACCGCCTCATTGCCGGGCAGGACTGCGGCGTACTCGCCGCGTTCCGGCTGGTCAAGGCCTTGCTCGAGCACGGCTACGCCGATCGCTCCCTCGGCCTGACGGTGGTCACGTGGCAGACCCAGCTCGTGCAGCCCGGCGAAGCCGTCGAGCCGGCGCACGCCGGCGTGCACGGCCTCATGGGCAGCGTCGCGAAGGAATATCCGAACTGGCGCGTGCGCTGCGTCGACCTGCCGCTCGACGGCGCATGTCCGATTGCCGCTGCCTTCGCGCTGCCGCCCCATGCAGACGGCAATTCCTATGCGTACCGCGGAATGCATTGGCATGTGCTGCGCCTGGCGCCCTGCAACGTGCGGAGCCGGAACACCGCGTACCGGCACGGCGGCGTCTACGTGATCGTCGGCGGTGCCGGCGGCCTGGGTGTCGTGCTGACCGAGTACCTGCTGCGCAACTACGCGGCACAGGTGTGGTGGATCGGCCGCCGGGCGCCTGACGCGGACATCGAGCAGAAACTGCAGGCGCTTTCGCGCTTCGGTCCTGCACCGCAGTACTGCTGCGCCGACGCCACCGACCGCGATGCGCTCGAACGGGTCTGCCGGCAGATCGAGCAGCATCACGGCGTCATCCATGGCGTGATCCACTCGGCCGTCGCCGTGCAGGACCAGAGCCTCGAACGCATGGACGAAGCGACGTTCCGCACCTCCATCGCGGCGAAGGTCGACGTCAGCGTGCGGCTTGCGCAAGTCTTCGCGCCGCGCTGCCAGGATTTCGTGCTGTTCTTCTCGTCGATGCAGAGCTATGCGCGCAGCGTCGGGCAGAGCAACTACGCCGCAGGCTGTGCGTTCAAGGATGCTTTCGCGCAGCGCCTCGCCCTGCAGTCGCCGGTCAAGGTGGTGAACTGGGGTTTCTGGGGCGGCGTGGGCGCTGCGTCGTCCGATCGATACCGCCGTCTGATGGCGGTGGAAGGCTTCGCCTCGATCGAGCCGGCCGAGGGGATGCAGGTGCTGGAAGATCTGCTTGGCGGCGAGGCGACACAACTGGCGTTCGTGCGGACCACGCGTCCCGGCGCCTTGGGCGCTCTCGCCGGCGGCTTCGATCCGGCCGCGCCCGCTGCGGCACACACGTCCGACGATCCGTCCGATCCGGTCGGCGCGATCACTGCGGTCACGCTTGGCGTGCTGGCCGGGCTGACCGGCGTGGAGCCGGGCGAGATCGATGTCGACCAGCCGTTCGGCAACTACGGTGTCGACTCCATCATCTCTCGGCGCCTGCTGCGCGAACTGGACACGCGCTACTCCGTGTCGCTGCCCGGTCGCGTGCTGTTCGATTACGACAGCGTGGGTGCGCTCGCGGAGTACATTGCGCAGCTCGCGCCGCTCGCACGTGCGGCGACCGGTTCGTCCAGCGCGGACACGACGCGGACCGATCGCGCGGAGGTGTCGCAACATGCCGACGCGACGCGGCTCCGGGATGCGTATTCCGCGTCACCTGACGGACGATCGTCCATAGCCGCGATCGAGACATTGCTCATTGCGCCGCCCGCACGTGTCGCGACCGATTCGTCCGGTCCCGGCGAGAAGTGGGCCGATCGCGTAGCGGAGCCGGAACCGGGCGACGCGACGCGGCTCCAGGACGCGCTTGCCGCGTTCCGTGACGGAAGCACGTCCATCGACGTGATCGAAGCAATGCTCAATGAGGAATCCTTGCCATGAGGCGAGATCTGCTGCTGGCTTACCAGAGCGGTCTGTTCACGACGCAACAGATGGTCGAGCGGCTGGCCGCGCTCAACGCCAGCGAGCGCTACGCGCTGTCCGAAGCGCAGCGCGGCCTGTGGCTGCTCGAGCGTGACGCCAACGCGGCCTACAACGTACCGGTCGGCTTCCGCATGCGGGGTCGCGTCGATGTGCAGCACTTGCGTAGCGCGTGGGCGGTAACGCTGCTCGAGCATCCGAGCCTGCGTGCCACGGTGCGCGCCGAGGGCGGCAAGCTGTCTCAGCACGTCACGGCGGCGCGCACGCTGCCGTTCGAGCAGCACGATGCGTCGGACTGGTCTGACGCCGCCATCGACGCGCATCTGCGCGCGGTGCTGAAGCGGCCGATCCGTCTCGACGGCGGCCCCCTGGCCACGCTGCACCTGCTGTCGAAGGGCGAGCGCGACCACATCGTGCTGCTCGTCACGCATCACCTCGTATTCGACGGTGCGAGCGTCGAGCCGCTGTTGTCGACCCTGTTCGGCACGTACCAGGCGTTGCGCGATGGCGTGGTCGTCGAACCTGCGGTGCAGGCGGCCCGCTATCGCGACTTCGTCGAATGGGAGAGCGAGTATCTCTCCGGCGCGCGTAGCGCCGCGGATCGCGAATACTGGATGGGTCGCCTCGCGGGTGCGCCGCCGCATCTGCCGCTGCCTTCCGATCACGGCCCGGCGGCGCAGACGCGGATCGACGGCCGCACACATTCGGAACTCCTCGCGGCCGATCTCGCCGCACGCGTGCGCGCGGTCTGCGTCCGCCTGAAGATCAGCCCCAGTGCGATGTTCCTCGGCCTGTACAAACTGTTGCTGCATCGATTCACCGGCGCGTCGGACATCGTCGTCGGCGTGCCGACGCTGGGAAGGCCTGAGCCGGGATTCGAGCGGGTCGTCGGCCTGTTCGCCAACATGGTCGCCGTGCGCGGCGCGGTCGATCCCTCCAGCGCATTCGACACATGGATCCGGCAGCTGCAGAGCGCGCTGTCGGACGATCTGGATCACGCGCACTACCCGTTTGCGCGCTTGGTGCGCGATCTCGACCTGTCGCGCCACGGCGAGCGCGAGCCGGTCTTCCAGGTCGCGTACGAGTACGAGAGCGACGGCATGTCGAACACGCAGCGCCTGCGCAAGGCGTTCGCGGAAAAGCTGCGGATCGAGCCGCTCGACGGTTTTCATCAGGAAGGCTATTACGCGCTGGCGCTCGAAGTCGTCGAGAGCGGCGCCACATTTGCACTGAACTTCAAGTACGACAGCAATCGGTTCCTGCCCGCGACGATCGAGCGGTTGTCGCGTGAGTTCGTGGAGCTGGCGGGG
>NZ_JAVTWC010000088.1:22581-43033 GCF_032229445.1 Tahibacter sp. | reverse complement strand
GAACCGGTCCGCGATCGCCGCAAACCCGCCCGAACGCGCACGCGACACCGAGGTCCGCTCGGCGGAAGGATCGGTCGAACTCAATTCAGCGGCCTCGCACGACATAGGGAACGGCACCTGGGAACGGAGTGTAGGGCATGACTTCCGACAGGCGTTGTCACGCGCCGGATTGATACAGTATAACATATCGATTCGAGCTTCCAGTTCTTACCTTCCCCGGAGTCGTACATGAACAAGACCTTGTTGGCGTTGGCCATTGCGGCTTTGCTGGGCGCCAGTGCCACCAGTGCCCCTGCAGCGGCGACCGACGCGTCGGCGGACCCGCCTGTCGACAGCAGCGCGCGCAATTCGCCGGAGCAAGCCCACCGGCTCGACGAAGTGGAGGTGACGGCGCTACCGATCAAGCAGAACGCCGACGAGGTCATCGCGCCGGTCAGCGTGCTCGTTGGCGCCGCGCTGGACGACGCCAAAGCCGCGACGCTCGGCGAGACCGTCGCGCGGTTGCCGGGCGTGCAGACCACCTATTTCGGCCCCGGCGTCGGTCGCCCGGTCATCCGCGGCCTGGACGGCCCGCGTGTCGGCGTGCTGTCCAATGGCGCCAGCTCGGGCGACGTATCGACGGTAAGCCAGGATCACGCGGTGTCGATCGAGCCGTTCCTCGCCGACCAGATCGAAGTGCTCAAGGGTCCGGCCACCCTGCTTTACGGCTCCGGCGCGATCGGCGGCGTCGTCAATGTGGTCGACGGTCGCATTCCCGAGAAACTTCCCGACCGGCCGATTTCCGGCCGCGCCGAACTGCGCGGCAACGACGGCGCGAACGAGCGCAGTGGCATGGCGCGCGTCGATCTCGGCGCTGGCAACTTCGCGCTGCATGCGGACGGCAGCTATCGCGACACCGACGACTACGACGGTCCGGACGGCAAGATCGCGAACAGTTTCCTGACGACGAAATCCGGCTCGTTCGGCGCCTCGTGGATCGGCGACCTGGGCTTCATCGGTCTCGCCGTCTCGCGCTTTCTCGACCACTACGGCAACCCCGCCGAACCCGGAGATCCGTCCGCGGGCGAAGGCGGCGTCACGCTGAAGCTCGCGCAGACACGCCACGACCTCAAGGGTGGTCTGACGCTAAATACCGGCGCGATCGAAGCCGTGCGTTTCAACCTGAGCCACACCGACTACACCCATACGGAGTTCGAAGGCGACGAGATCGGCACGGTATTCCTGAGCCAGTCCAATGAGGGACGTGTGGAATTGGTGCAAAGTGAACTCGGCGGCTGGCGCGGCGCGTTCGGCCTGCAGTTCCTGCGCCGCGAGTTCCAGGCGATCGGCGAAGAGGCTTTTGTGCCGCAGACGCTCACGCGCGGCTACGGCCTGTTTGCGATGGAACAGCGCGAGTGGGATCGCTTCAAGCTCGATCTCGGCGCGCGCGTCGACCGCCAGTCCAGCGATCCGGCCGACGACGTCAAGCGCAGCTTCTCGCCGTTGAGCCTGTCCGCCGGCATGGGCTTCAAGCTCGCCGAAGGCTGGCATCTGAACCTCAACCTCGACCGCGCCCAGCGTGCACCAGCGGAAGAGGAACTGTTCGCGAACGGCCCGCATGTGGCGACCGAATCCTTCGAAGTCGGCCTGCCCGACGCGACCAAGGAAACCTCCAACCAGGCCGAACTCGCGCTGCACTACCACAGCGACATCGTCGACGCGAAAGTGGCCGCGTACGCCAACCGCTTCAACGACTACATCTATCTCGCCGATACCGGCGAGATCGAGGACGACCTGCCGCTGCGGCAGTGGTCGCAGGCCGACGCCCGTTTCCACGGTTTCGAAGGCGAAGCGCTATTCAAACTGTCCGAAGGCGCTGGCGGCCACTACGATCTGCGCCTCTGGGGCGACACCGTGCGCGCGAAACTCGATGCCGGCGGCAACCTGCCGCGCATGGCGCCGGCGCGCGCCGGTGTCGATCTGACGTGGTCGGCTGATGCCTGGCGCGCGAGCGTCGGCGCGGCGCACTACTTCGGACAGGACCGCATTGCGGCGTTCGAGACACCGACCGACAGCTTCACCCTGGTCAATGCGCACCTGAGCTACACGCTGGATTCGGGCGACACGACGAGCTGGGAATTCTTCGCCGACGGTAACAACCTGACCAACCAGACCGCGCGACTGTCCACGTCCTATATCAAGGACAAGGCCCCGCTACCGGGCCGCGTCATCGCGTTCGGAGTACGTGCGTTTTTCTGACCGCACCGTTCACTGCGGCTGACTGCCGCGATAGCGTCGCACCGGACTCCACTCCCCTCCGAGTGGTTGCCGGGCCCGGGAGCGCGTGAGCGCTCCCGGGATTTGGCCATCACCGCATCGACGCGACGCGCGCACCGCCCGGTTGCAAAAGCGACTTGGCGCCGTGGAATACGACTGCCTGCGCGGCGCGGGTCACATCAGGATTCTTTTGCCGCGGGCCTGCCGGACTCAGGCCTTCGTGCAGCCCGCGCAGGTGCCATGCACTTCCAGTGTCTGCGCGCGCGGCTTGAATCCGTGTTCGCGCGCCTGACGCGTGAGCAGCGCGGCGACACCGTCGTCGCATATCTCGGTGGCGCTGGCGCAGACGTCGCAGATCAGGAATGGCACCTGATGCGCTTCCTCCGGGTGATGGCAGGAGACGTAGGCGTTGATCGATTCGAGTTTGTGGATAAAGCTATTTTCAAGCAGGAAATCGAGCGCGCGATAGACCGTCGGCGGCGCCGCGCCGGCGCGTTCGTCCTTGAGGCGATCGAGCAGGTCGTAGGCTTTTACCGGCTTGTCGGCTGCGGCGATCATTTCGAGCACGCGCAGACGCAGCGGCGTCAGACGCAGGCCGCGTGCTTCGCAGGCCGCGGCGACCGTGCGCACGAACGACTCGCCGTCGTGGCGATGCTCGTGCAGGCCGTGCTTGTGGCCTGCGTCATGCCGGCCGTGATCGTGGCTGTCATTGTGCGGATCGCTCATGGCCGGATCATAGCAGCGGCGTCTCAGCCTCCGGCGACGGTCATGCGCTCGACGAGGATCGAGCCACACAGTACGTGCGAGCGCGGATCCACGTCGTTGCCGATCGCGACGATGTTGGCGTACACGTCGCGCAAGTTGCCCGCGATCGTAATCTCCTCGACCGGATACTGGATCACGCCGTTCTCGACCCAGAAGCCAGCCGCGCCGCGCGAGTAGTCGCCGGTCACGCCGTTGACACCCTGTCCCATGGTCTGGGTCACCAGCAGCCCGGTACCGAGTCGGCGCAGCATGGCGTCGAAATCGTCGCTGCCGGTGCGCACGATCAGGTTGTGCACGCCGCCGGCGTTGCCGGTGGATTCCAGGCCGAGCTTGCGCGCGGAATAGCTCGACAGCAGATAGCGCTGCAGCACGCCGCCTTCGACCAGCGCGCTGCGCATGGTTTCGACACCTTCCGCATCGAATGCGGCCGAGGCATGGCCGCGCGGCAGGAACGGGTCTTCGATGAGATCGACGAAGTCGGGCAGGATGCGGGTGCCGCGCGCGTCCAGCAGGAAGCTCGCCTTGCGGTACAGCGCACCGCCACTGACCGCGCTGAGCAGATGGCCGATCAGGCCGCGGGCGACTTCCGACGCGAACAGCACCGGGCATTGCCGCGTCGTCAGCGACTGCGCGCCCAGGCGCGACAGCACACGCTCGGCCGCCTTGCGGCCGATGTAAGCGGCCGGGACGAAATCCTGAGCCGCACGCACCGAGTCGTACCAGTGGTCGCTCTGCATGCCGGCCTCGTCATCGGCCAGCAGCGAGACCGACAGCATGTGCCGCGTGCCGCGCTCACGCCCGGTGAATCCGTGCGAATTGGCATACACCGCCAGCGCCTGGCCGGCCTGCACCGAGGCGCCTTCGGAATTGGTGATGCCGGCGACGCTGCGGCCCGCGTCCTCGATCTCCAGGCCAAGCTCGATCGCGCGCTCGACGCTGATGTCCCAGGGATGCCAGGTATCGAACTCCGGAAAGCGCCGCGCCATCCGCGCCGCGTCGGCGAGTCCCGATGCCGGATCGGCTTCGGTATAGCGCGCGATCGCGCAGGCCTGCTCCACCGTGGTGACGATGGAATCGGCATTGAGGTCGGCCGTGCTCGCCGAGCCCTTGCGCTTGCCGAAATACACGGTCACGCCGAACGAGCGGTCGCGCGTGTGCTCGATCGTCTCGATCTCGCCGAGGCGCACGCCGACACTGAGCCCCACATCCACGCTCGCGGCGACTTCGGCCTCATCCGCGCCGGCAGCCTTGCACCGCCGAAGCACATCTTCGGCGACCTGCGCCAGCCGGTCGAGTTCGGTCCCGCTTGCATCCTTGGTGGCGATCTGCGCACTCACAGCCTATCCTTCCGTTCTTTGCCAGCACTGACCCACGTCATGCGCGAACACGACGACGAAATTTCCGAAGACGATGGCGACGATTCGCCCAGCCGCAGCCAGCGCCGCCGCGATGCATTGGCGGTGTTCGACCTGGCCGAGCGCCTGGTCGCACTGACCGACGCGCAGCTGGCCCAGCTGCCGCTCGATGACGACCTGCGCGACGAGGTGGAAAAGACCCGGCTCGTCACCCAGCACATCGCGCGCAAGCGCCAGATCGGGTATCTCGCCAAGCAGATGCGCCGGCACGAGGACGAACTGCCGGCGATTCGCGCCGCGCTCGACCACGACCGCCAGGTCGCGCGCCGCGAAACCGCCGAGCTGCACCGGCTCGAAGTCTGGCGCGACCGGCTCATCGACGATGGCGACGACGCGCTGTCCGAATTGCTCAACCTGTTTCCCGCGGCCGATCGCCAACACCTGCGCCAGCTCTCGCGCCAGGCGCGTGCGGAACGCCACGACAACCGTCCGCCGCACGCATTCCGCGAGTTGTTCCGCGAACTGCGCGAACTGTTCGGCAACGGCGCCACGGTCGACGACGACGCGCAGTAGCGCCGCGGCTGCGCGCTCACGCCGCGGTTCCGCCCACAGTGATGCCGTCGATCTTGAGGCTGGGCTGGCCGACGCCGACCGGCACGCTCTGCCCTTCCTTGCCGCAGACGCCCACGCCTTCGTCCAGGCGCAGGTCGTTGCCGATCATGCTGATTCGGTTCATCACCTCGGGACCGGAACCGACCAGCGTCGCCCCCTTGACCGGACGCGTGACCTTGCCGTCTTCGATCAGGTAGGCCTCGCTGGCCGAGAAGGTGAAGCGGCCGTTGGTGATGTCGACCTGGCCGCCGCCGAAATTGACCGCGTACAGGCCGCGCTTGACCGAACGGATGATCTCGGCCGGATCGCGCGTACCGGCCAGCATGTAGGTATTGGTCATGCGCGGCATCGGCAGGTGGGCGAAGGACTCGCGCCGGCCGTTGCCGGTCGAACGTGTGCCGGTCAGCCGTGCGTTGAGCTTGTCCTGCATGTAGCCGCGCAAGATGCCGTCTTCGATCAGTACCGTGTTCTCCGTCGGCACGCCCTCGTCGTCCACATTGAGCGATCCGCGCCTTCCCTGCAAAGTACCATCATCCACAACAGTCACCCCGGGCGCGGCGACGCGCTGGCCGATGCGGCCGGAGAACGCCGACGTGCCCTTGCGGTTGAAGTCGCCTTCCAGTCCGTGCCCGACGGCTTCGTGCAGCAGCACGCCGGGCCAGCCCGGCCCGAGCACCACCGGCATGCTGCCGGCCGGTGCATCGACGGCGTCGAGATTGACCAGGGCCAGCCGCACCGCTTCACGCGCCCAACCCTGGGCGCGGTCGTTGCTCAGCAGTTCGGCATAGTCGTAGCGGCCGCCGCCGCCGGCGCTGCCGCTTTCACGACGGCCGCCCTGCTCGGCGATGACCTGGATGTTGAAGCGCACCAGCGGACGCACGTCTGCGGCGAGCGTGCCGTCGGCCGCGGCGACCAGCACCGTGTCCAGCCCCGCAGCGATGCTGACAATGACCTGGCTGACGCGCGGATCCAGCGCGCGCGCGAAGGCGTCGATCTCCCGCAGCAGCGCGATCTTGCCCGCGCTGTCGAGGCTATCGATCGGATCCACCGGACGGTACAGCGCTCGGCCGCTGGTCACCGCGAGCGCCTGGCCCACGCCGTTCGCGCCGGCCTTGGCGACGGCGCGCGCCGCGCCGGCCGCTTCGAGCAGCTGCGGCAACACGATCTCGTCGGAATACGCGAAGCCGGTCTTTTCGCCAGCCAGGGCACGCACGCCGACGCCCTGCTCGATGGAATGGTTGCCTTCCTTGACGATGCCGTCCTCAAGCACCCAGTGCTCGGAGCGCGCATGTTGGAAATACAGATCGGCCGCATCGATGCCCGGCCCCATGAGCCGCGCGAAAACGCGCTCCAGTTCGTGCGTGGAAAGGCCGCCGGGGCGCAGAAGGCGTTCGCTCGCTTGCGCGATCATCGAATTCATCGGGATTCCAGCTGAGGCAATGCGCGGGAGATAAGGGCGCGAACGGTAGGCTACAAGGCAGGATCAGGCAAGCACAGCGCCCGGCAGCCCGGCTCGCACGGACGCGTCAGCGCTTGCCGCTTTCAGGCGGCCGCGCGGGCGCTTCGACCGGAGGCCCATGCAGCTCGTTCGCTTCGGTCGCCGGTGGCGGCGCGTCGGCCGCGCGCGCGCGGCCGCCTTCGCGCGAAATCAGCGTGATGTCGGGCTTTTCCCAGCTACCGGTGACGTGGTAGCGCGCGGTCGTGACCTGGTTGATGGCCTTGTTGAACAGCGTCTGCACCGCCAGTCCGGCCGCCGCGCCCGCGGGACCGCCGGCCAGCGCGCCGACCACGGTCAGCGCGCCGCCGACGCGCGGCGTGACGACCATCTGCTGGTCGTAGTCGCGCGCCTTGAGCCCGGTGCGGCCGCGAATGCGGATATCCGCCGCGGGGCTCGCGATATGCAGGTTGCTGGTGTTCGCATTGCCGTCGCCAAGCGAAAACTCGCCGTTGATCGACGTGAAGCTCATGCCGGTGCGGAAAAAATCACCGAAATCCAGCGCCAGGCGGCGCGGGATCTCGCGCACCGAGAACAGACCGAACAGCCGGCCCATGCCCGGCTCCACATCGAGCACGCGCCCGGCGTTGACCGTCAGCTTGAGCTTGCCTTCGAGCCGCGCAAGCGCGAACGACGCTGGCGAACCGTTCCAGTGGGCGTCGAGATGGGCCAGGGTCTGGCCGCCGTCAAATAGTCCGGCGAATCCGAGCGCGGCGAGCATGCGGCCGATGTCCTCGGAAGTCAGATCCAGATCCACGTCGGAACGATGATTTTTTCCGTCGCCGTTCCACTGCCCGCGCACATGCATTTCCATATCGGCCGAGCGGGTCTCGAACTCCTCGATGCGCATTCCGTCGGCGGTCGGCAGCGATTCGAGGCGGGTTTCGCCGAGCGTGGCCGTGCCGAGGCGGAAATCGCCGATCCACAGGTGCAGCGGCGGAATCGTCGAAGGCACGATGCCGTCGAAGGGATCGGTGTCGTCGACCGGCGCCTCGGCCGCAGGACGCGACGGATCGGGCCAGTGCAAATGTTCAAATTGCGCAGTAATCCCACGTTTGAGCAGGTCGCTCGTCGGTATCTGCAAGGTGCCCTGCAGCTGCGCCCCGCTGAAGCTGATGCCGACCTGATCCGGCTGGCGCGCGAGCACAAGGCCGAGATCGCTGAATTCGCGGCTGCCGATCGTCGCCGTGTCGGCGCGCACATCCACCGAGCGCAGCAGGCCCGGACCGGCACCCGCGCCAATGCCGATGCCCGACCAGCCCGACAGGTCCAGCCGGCGGCCGCGGCCGCTGACGCTGAGGCCCGTGTCGGGCAACTGCTCCGGCACAGTGACACCCAGCGAAACCGCGCCGGCGAATTCGCGCTGCGCGTCGGGCAGGCGGGCGCGCAGGCGCAGCACGTCGGAAATCTCAACGGTGAGCGGACCGCCTTCCATGGGCAGCTGCAGCGACACACGCACCGGCATCGCATCGCCGGCAGTCTTGTCCAGGGGCGCCGGCAGATCGATCGCAGTGCCGCGCAGTTCCGAGTACAACTCCAGCCGCGTCGGCGCGTCGGCACGCGGCACAGCCATCTCGACGATCCAGTCGGACCGTCCGGAAAAACGCGGCCACCAGGGCTCCAGCACGGCCGCGTCCTTGAACAGCAGTTCCATCGGCAGGTTGCCGTCGAGGCGCGCCTCGACCGCGTTGGCCGCATCCTTGACGTCGCTGCCGATAGCGAGCGAGAACTGCGCGGGGTGGCCGGACTTCTCGAGCGCCAGCGGCCCGGCGCGCAGACCGGTGTCGCTGAAATGCAGCTTGCCGGTCGCGTGGGCGAATTCGGTATCCCACTTCTTCGCCACGATGGCCGAATCGACGAGATCGATCTCGCCCTTGACCGTACTCGGCACCTCGGGCGCGAACGGCAGATCGAGATGAAACTTCACCTGCGTGGTGCCGCCGATCTCCAGGCCCTTGAGCTCTTTGGCAAAACGAGTGCCGAGCGGTGAGGCATGCAGCACCGCGAGCAGTGCTTCGCCCTTGCCCTCGCCTTCCACGTCGAGCGCGAGCACGGTGTCCTTGAACGAGGCGATGTCGGCGACGGCGCGGCGCGTCGTCATGCCGAGGACGCGCCCACCGCTGGTTTCCGCATGCATGCTGTGGTTGACGAATTCGGCCACGACGGCCACGCCCTCGGCGCGCGGCCAGGCCGGGTTGTAGTCGAGAATGAGGTCGCTGATCTCCGCGCGCGCCTTGAACTGGCCGGCATAGTTGCGGATCGGCCAGTCGTCGAGATCGCAGTGGACTGCGGCTCGGCCCGCAGTGATCGTGCCGGCGACCAGCGCACGGTCAAGCCAGTCCATGGCTTTGGGCGACATGTCTCCGATCGGCCACAGCGGCTTGGCTGCAGGCACGTCACTGGGCAACACGACCGCGTACAGGTCGAGCAGCGGCTTGCCACCGTCAGGCAGCAGTTCCGCACCACCGCGCAACTGCAACGCGAAGCCCTTGCCGTCCACGTCCAGCGCGTCGGTTTCCACGCGCCAGCCGCCGCCGTCGAGCGCGAACGCGGCGATGCGCCCCGCCAGGTAGGGCAGCGCGACCGGCTGGCGGAACTTGCGTGCGTAGTTCAGCGTCGTCGACTGCGCCGGCAGATCAAGCACGAATGCGCTCGGATCGGCGTACAGCTCGCCGCTGAGCGAGGCCAGTCCCGGCGCCTTGTCCACCGCGAGAAAGCTCAAACCGTCCAGGCGCGCACTGGCGTCGAAATCGGTCGTGTCGGCGAAGCGCAGCGCGACGTCGCGCAGCTGGCCCTGCAGCGCCGCGCGCGAAGGCCAGTCGGTTGCGCGCTGCGGTGCCAACGGCAGCAACGCGGCGACGCTGGCCAGGTCGAGCGTCGGCGCGGACAGCGTGTAGGTCTCGCGGTCGCGGCGCAGATTCACTGCCGAGGCGACCGGATTGGTACCTCCGCGCGCAGCGCGAAGGTCGGCCACGTCGAGCGTCCAGCCGTTGGCCGCGCGCTGCCAGCGCGCGAGCGCGTGCAGTTGCGCGAGCGCGATCGTCCGGACGCCGGCGCTCTTGTCCTCGGATGTCGGGTCGATCTCAATACCGTTCAGATCGAGCATCGCGTGCGCCGAAACCGGTTCGGCATTTTCCATCCGCGCCCACAGCTGCAGGTTGCCCTGACCGGTGCGCAGGGTTCGTCCCTGCCAGGCCAGCCCCTGCGTCAGCGTCGCCAGGTCGAGTGCGGCACCGTTGAGGTAGACGCTGCCCGAGCGGCTCGCGACGTCGAACTCGGCAATGAACTGCAGCGGCGTGGCCATGGGCGCGTCGCGCCGCAGCACGGCGAGGATGCGGTGGCGATCACCCTCGTTGAGCAGGCGTAATTCGGTGATGCGCACGGCCGCATCGATCGCGTGCGCCGGGTCGACCACGCGCACGCGCGCATCGCGCAACACGACCGCGCCGAGCGACAGCAGCGGATTGTCGCCGCCCTCGCTGTCGCCGCCGACGAGTCCCGATATCTGCCAGCTGCCGTCGGCCACGCGCTCCAGGCTCAGGTCCAGCCCGTTGATGCGGAACTCGCTCCAGCGCCGGCCGCGACCGAGCCAGGCGCCGAGGTCGATGCCGATCTCGGCCTGCGGTATCACGAGCGGCGGCCGGTTCACATCACCCGCGGCGACATGCACTCCTTCCAGCCGCAGCAGCGGTCCGCTCTCGCTCCAGTTGCCCTCGACCCGATCGACGCTGACCGGGCGCTGCAATTGCTCCGACAGCAGCGCTTCGACGCGGTCCTTGTGCAGTCCGACCTGCGGCAGCAGCAGGCGCAGCAGGCCGACCAGCACGGCGGCAAGGATGATCAGGCAAGCCAGGCCCACGGTCAGCGCGATGCGCAGACGACGCAGACGGCGACGCCACGGTTTCATGGAATCATGACCGGGCGCGCGCCGCGCCGGCGTTCAGAGCAGGACCACATCGAACTGCTCTTGCGAATAGTGTTCTTCGGGCTGGAAGCGGATGGTCTTGCGGATGAACTCCTCCAGCTCCGCGACCGCCGCGGATTCCTCGTCGAGGATGCGGGCAACAACTTTGGGCGCGGCCAGTACGAGCAGCTTCTCCGCGTCGAACTGGCGCACCGCGCGGGTGATCTCGCGAAAGATCTCGTAGGTGACGGTCTCGGCGGTCTTGAGGGTGCCGCGTCCGCCGCATTCGTGGCAGGGCTCGCAGAGCTGGCGCTCGAGGCTTTCCATGGTCCGCTTGCGCGTCATCTCGACGAGACCCAGCGGCGACATGTCGTAGACCGTGGTCTTGGCATGATCGCGCAGCAGCGCCTTTTCCAGCGTACGCAATACCTGGCGCTTGTGCTCCTCGTCGGTCATGTCGATGAAATCAATGATGATGATGCCGCCGAGATTGCGCAGGCGCAGCTGCCGCGCCGCGGCCTGCGCCGCTTCGAGGTTGGTGCGGTAGACGGTTTCCTCGAGATTGCGATGGCCGAGGAAGGCGCCGGTGTTGACGTCGACCGTGGTCATCGCCTCAGTCTGGTCGACGATGAGATAGCCGCCGGATTTCAGCGGCACTTCCTTGCGCAGCGCGCGCTGGATCTCGTCCTCCACGCCGTAAAGGTCGAAGATCGGCCGCTCGCCCGGATAGTGCTCGACACGATCGACCATGTCCGGCATGAACTGCTGCACGAAGCTGTGGATCTTGTCGAAGGTTTCGCGCGAATCCACGCGTACCTTTTCGATGTCGCTGCGCATGAGGTCGCGCAGCGCGCGCAGGCTCAGCGGCAGGTCTTCATAGATGCGCGAACCGACCCGCGCCCGCTCGATGCCCTCCTGCACGGCCTGCCAGAGCCGACCGAGGTAGTCGACGTCCTCGGCCAGCGCCTCGTGGGTCTGTCCTTCGGCATTGGTACGCACGATGAAGCCCAGGCTGCCTTCCTTGCCGAGCTGCTGCAGGCTTTCCTTGAGGCGCGCGCGTTCGGTCTCGTCCTCGATGCGCACCGATACGCCGACCATGCGCGAATACGGCAGCAGCACGAGGTAGCGCGACGGAATCGACAGGTGCGTGGTCAGGCGTGCGCCTTTGCTGCCGATCGGATCCTTGACGACCTGGACGACGAGCTCGTGGCCTTCGCGCACGAGATCCAGGATGGGCGGCGTCGGTCCGCCGGAGCTGCCGCCCTCCGCTGCGGTATCGCCGACCAGCGACGGCGCGGCGCGAACGATGTCGGAGGCATGCAGAAAGGCGGCGCGGTCCAGGCCGATCTCGACGAACGCGGCCTGCATTCCCGGCATGACGCGGCTGACCTTGCCCTTGTAGATGTTGCCGACATAGCCGCGGCGCTGCGCACGTTCGATGTGCACTTCCTGCAGCATGCCGTTTTCGACGACGGCCACGCGTGTCTCGCGCGGCGTCACGTTGATCAGGATTTCTTCGCTCACCGAATTACCTTGTCAGTGGGCGGCTGAACCGCGCCACAGTGCCTGTGGGGTACGAAATACTAGGTGTGAAACATCAGACACGAGTTATAGCCGCGGCCTTGCGCGACTGTCGATGCGCACCGCGCGGCACGGTATGGCGGTCGCTATACCGGATGGCCGAAACGCCGCAGCAGCCGCGCGGTCTCGTGCAAGGGCAATCCCATGACGCCGCTGAAGCTGCCGCTCAGATGATCGATGTGCGCCGCGGCGAGACCCTGGATCGCATACGCGCCGGCGCGGCCGTACGGTTCTCCGCTTGCGACATAGGCGGCAATGGCGGACTCGTCCATGGCTGCGAAACTCACTTCCGACAGCGAGGTCGCGGATTCCTCGCGTCCGCTGTCGACGAGCCACACGGTCGATATCACGCGATGCCGGCGTCCCTGCAGGCGTTGAAGCATCACCGTCGCGGCCGCCGCATCGGCCGGCTTGCCGAACACGTCACCGTCGAGCACCACTTCGGTGTCGGCGCCGAGCACCAGCGCGCCGGGGACGCCGGCCACCTGCAGCAGCCCCGCGCCGGCCTTTTCGCGCGCAACGCGGCTGACGTAGTCCGCTGCCGGCTCGCCTTCGCGATGCAGTTCCGGCACGTCGACGTCAAGCACCGTGAACTGCAGGCCGAGCTGCTCCAGGAGCTGGCGCCGGCGCGGCGATTGCGAAGCGAGATAGAGCATGCAGCAACTCCGGTCAGGCGCGGTGGTAGGGATGATTGCCGAGCAGGCTCACGGCACGATAGAGCTGTTCGGCCAGAATCAGTCGCGCCAACATGTGCGGAAACGTCAATGCACCCAACGAGAAACGCTGATCGGCGCGGGCCAGCGCGGTCGCCGCCAGCCCGTCCGGACCACCGATCAGGAACACCGGATCGCGTCCGGCCATGCGCCAGGCCGAGAGCTGCGCGGCCAGTTCTTCGCTGGACCAGGCCTTGCCGCGGCCGTCCAGCGCCACGACGTGGCTGCCGCGCGGAATGGCGGCCAGCATGGCCGCACCTTCATCCTCCAGCGCGCGGACAAGGTCACGGCCCTTGCCGCGCTCGCCGAGCCTGAGTTCGACGAGGTCCAGCGGCAGCTCGCGCGACAGACGCTTTACGTACTCGGCAAAGCCTTCGGCGACCCAGTTCGGCATGCGCTCGCCGACCGAGATCAGGCGCGCGCGCATCGCCTGCGTCGCTCAGCGCGCGGCGTCGCGTTCGGCGGCGTAGGCCGCCGCGTCGGGATCGCCGCCCACCGCCCACATCCGTTCGAGACCATAGAACTCGCGCACGCGCGGCAGCATAACGTGGACGATGATGTCGCCAAGATCGACCAGTACCCATTCAGCCTCGCGCTGGCCTTCGACACCCAGCGGCATCATGCCGGCCTTCTTGGCGTACTTGACCACTTCGTCGGCGATGGATTTGACATGCCGCGTCGAGGTGCCAGCGGCTACGACGATGTAGTCGGCGATCGATGTACGGCCACGCACGTCGAGCTCCGCGATGTCCTTGGCCTTGAGCTCTTCCAGCGCGCGGCGCACTTCCAGACGCAGCCGCTCGACGATGTCGGTCGGCACGGCCTCTTTCTTGCCGGGCTTGCGCGGGGTGTGCTGCGGCGGGGACGCAACCGGCGTCGCCGTGGCGCGCGGTTTGCGGGTCGCGGGCTTGGCGGTGTCCTTGACGGCGGGCTTGGCCCGCTTCGCCGCGGCGGCAGCGGCGCGATTGGCCATCACGGCCTTTCCGGGCTTGCTCGCGGACTTCTTCGCGGCGGATGGCGCAGCGGCGGCTTTCTTCGATACCGCAGCTTTCTTCGATACCGCAGCCTTCTTCGCAGGCGCCTTCTTGGCGGCCGGTGCGGCGGCGCGGGAACGGGGTTTGGGATCGGTCGCAGTCGAAGATTTCGGCTTCTTTGTCGTGGCCAAGCGTGCGCTACCTCAGGTTGCCCGGTGCGGGACAGGTGGCGCGCAGTATAAGACGGCGGGCCGGCAAATACCCGGCGGCGCTGCCGCCGTCCGCCGGACGGGCGCCGGCGGATGGATCAGCCCGCCACCGCTACGGCTGGGACATCAGGCGTACCAGCGCCGCGCCTGGATTTCCGCGAGGACGGCTTCCGGCAAAAGAAATCGCGGCTCCTGCCCCCGCGCCAGCTGTCGGCGGATCGCGGTCGCGGAGATTTCCAGTTCGCTCACGTCGACGGCCAGCACGTTGCCGGCAGGACGATCGCGCCAGTGGGCGTCGATCGGACAATCGCGCAGCACGCACTGTTCCTGCAACGCCGGGGCGTAGTCACGCGCATGGCCCGGGCGCGCCAGTACGGCGATATGCGCGAGATCGAACAGTTGCAGCCAGCGATTCCAGCCCGGCAGCCCGGCGAACGCGTCGATGCCAAGCAGCAGCACGATGGGCCGCCGCGGCCCGTGCTCAGCGCGCAGCGCGAGCAGGGTGTCTACGGTATACGACGGGCCGGCGCGCTCGAGTTCGCGCGTGTCCAGCCGCAGTCGCTCCTGTCCGGCCAGGGCCAGGCGCAGCAGGGCGACGCGCTGGTCCGCGTCCAGCACAGGCTGCGGACGATGCGGCGGCACATTGGCCGGCAGCAGATACACATCCGCAGCCAGTTGCTCCGCCGCTTCCCAGGCCGCCCGCAGGTGACCGTTGTGGATCGGGTCGAAGGTCCCGCCGAGCAGCGCGAGCGGCCGCACGCTCAGACCTCAGTCAGCAGTTGCGCACCGCGCGGGGCAGCCATCGCCGCGAGCAGCCGCTCGAGCTCGATCCAGGCATCCCCGGTGCCGCGTCCCTTGCTGATCCGGTCTATGCGCGCGGCCTGGGCGAGGCAGCGTTCCCAATGCGTCAGTCCGCCACGTTGCAACGCCTTGCGATAGATCGCCTCGCGCGCCGGATAGATACGTTCGCTACGAAAGGCCTGCGCCGGGTTCGGCGCCGCGGCCAGTCGCACCAGCAGTTGCAGCTGATACAGCAGCAGCCCCATGAGCGCGGGCACCTGCTCGCCTTCGGCGCGCAGGCCCGCGGCGATACGCAACGCGCGCGCCGCATCGCCGCCGAGCGCCGCATCAGTGAGCTTGAACGCGTCGTAGCGTGCACTGTCAGCGACCAGATCTTCCAGCGCCGCGGCATCGAGCAGCCGGTCGCCGGCCAGCAAGGCGAGCTTGTCGATCTCCTGCGCGGCAGCGAGCAGATTGCCCTCGCTGCGCTCGGCGAGCACGTCGATCGCGTCGCGGTTCGCCTTGACGCCGCGGCTGGCCATGCGCTGGCCGATCCAGGCCGGCAGGTCGTCGCGCTTGAGCGGCGCGATCGGCACGAAGACCCCGATCGCCTCGATGCGGTCGACCCAGGCCGCGTGGTGTTGCTTGCTCCACTGCGTCGAGGTGATCAGCAGGACGGTGTCCGGCGGCGGGCGTTCGCAATATTCGATGATCGCCGCGGCGCCGTCCTTGTTCGGTTTGCCCGTCGGCACGCGCAGGTCGATGAGCCGGCGCGTGGCGAACAGCGACATGCTGCTTCCGGCGCGCGCGAGGTCGTCCCAGTCGAAGCCGCTTTCGGCATCGAGGATCTCGCGCTCGGCATAACCGAGTTCTCGCGCGCGGACGCGCAGCGCGTCGCAGGCCTCGATCAGCAGCAGATGTTCGTCGCCGGCGAGGAAATAGACCGGCTTGAGCGTGTCGCCGGCAAGATGCTGGCGCAGCTGCGACAGGCTGAAGCTCATCGCGGCGACAGCCTGGTCAGACCGTCGGCCGGCCCAGCGCGGCGAGCCGGCGCAGGATCGCCTGAACCATGTCGCGCTGGAGCTGCTTTCTCAGTTCGTCTTCCTGCGCCGCCACGCCCAGCGCCTGGGTCTCGTCGAAGGTGTAGTCGCGGCTGAGCTCGATGAGCTGGCGCGGCAGCACGACGGCGCCGTTCGCATCGACCGCTTCGATCTCCACGCGGTAGCGCATCGTGTACTCGCGCACGCGCGCCGTCGCGCCGACCGACAGCGTTTCCGGCGCAAGTGTGCTGAGCGGAATGCGCAGCGTGGCAATGCCGGGTCCTGCCGCGTCCTCGACCTGGGCGCCGGCACGCTCCAGCGCGTCCGGCAGGTCGCGGTGCAGCAGACTGCCGGGATCGGCGATCGCCAGATGCAGGCGCGTCAGGCTCGCCGGCAACTGCGCCTGCTCGCGCAGATGGAAGCCACAGCCAGCCAGTGCAAGCGCCGCCACCACGATGATTGCCCGCCACGAAATGCGCATGTCAGCCCGCCACGATATTGACGATCTTGCCCGGCACGACGATGACTTTCTTCACCGTCTGCCCTTCGAGGAAGCGTGCCACGGCCGGTTCGGCCAGGGCCAGACGCTCGCACTCGTCCCTGGTCGCCGTCACGGCGACCTCGATCTGCCCGCGCAGCTTGCCGTTGACCTGCACCGCGAGCACCAGCGCGTCCTTCTTCAAGGCTTCCGCGTCGGCCTGCGGCCAGGGCTGGTCCTCGATCAGACTCTCGGCATGGCCGAGCGCCTGCCACAACGCGTGGCAGACATGCGGCGTGATCGGATTCAGCAGCAGCGTCACGGATTCCCAGGCTTCCTGGCGCACGGCGCTCGCGGCTACCGACTCGTCGTCGAACTTCGCCAGCGCGTTGAGCAGTTCCATGACCGCTGCGATCGCCGTATTGAAGGCATGGCGACGGCCGATGTCGTCGGACACCTTGGCGATGGTCTCGTGCAGCTTGCGCCGGATCGCCTTCTGCTCCGGCGTCAGTTCAATTTCGCCGCGACGCAGCGCGGCAGCGGCGGCGTGCGAGGTCTGCGGCGTCGCCGCGGCAACATGGCGCTGCACCTGCGCCCAGACACGGCGCAGGAAGCGCGCCATGCCATCCACACCCGACTCGTTCCATTCCAGCGACATGTCCGGCGGCGAGGCGAACATCGAGAACAGGCGTACCGTGTCGGCGCCGTAGGTATCGACCATGGCCTGCGGGTCGACGCCGTTGTTCTTGGACTTCGACATCTTCTCGATGCCGCCGATCGCGACCGGCTCGCCGTCGTCGGCGAACGCGCCGACGATGCGCGCGCGCTCGTCGCGCTGGATCTGCACGCTCGCCGGGTTGTACCAGCTCTTCGAACCGTCGGCTTCCTGGCGGAAGAAGGTTTCCGCGACAACCATTCCCTGGCACAGCAGGTTGGTGGCCGGTTCGTCCGCGCTGACCAGGCCCGCGTCGCGCATGAGCTTGTGGTAGAAGCGGAAATACAGCAGATGCAGGATCGCGTGCTCTATGCCGCCGACGTACTGGTCGACCGGCAGCCAGTAGTTGGCGCGCTCGTCGACCTGTGCCTGGGCGCCCGGCGACGTATAGCGCGCGTAGTACCAGCTCGATTCCATGAACGTGTCGAAGGTGTCCGTCTCGCGCTCGGCCGGGCCGCCGCATTGCGGACAGTGGACCTGGCGCCATTGTGGATCGGCCTTGATCGGCGACTGCATGCCGCTGAAGGCGACGTCCTCGGGCAGCACGACGGGCAACTGGTCTTCCGGGACCGGCACGGCATCGCAGTTCGCGCAATAGACGATCGGGATCGGGCAACCCCAGTAGCGCTGACGGCTGACGCCCCAATCGCGCAGGCGGTAGTTCACGCGGCGCGCGCCCTCGCCGAAGCGCTGCGCGAGCGCGGCGAAAGCCTGGGCATAGTCCATGCCGTCGAATTCACCCGAGTTCACGAGATAGCCGCGCTCGGTATACGCGCCTTCGGACAGGATGCGCTGCTGGAATTCCTCGATGATCTGCACCGCCGCGGTCGGCTCGTAGACATCGCGCTGCGCACCGACGCCGAGTGCGGTATTCATCGCATCGCCGCCGCTGGCGACGTCGCGCTGCAGCTCCAGGATCGCATCGCGCACGTCCTCGTTGACGACGACGAGCTTGACCGGCAAGTGGTAGGCCTGGGCGAATTCCCAGTCGCGTTCGTCATGGCCCGGCACGGCCATGACTGCGCCGGTGCCGTAGCCCATCAGCACGAAGTTCGCGGCCCAGACCGGCACGCGTTCGCCGGTGAGCGGATGCAGCACGTAGACGCCGGTGAAGACGCCCTTCTTTTCCTGGGTCTCGAGTTCGGCCTCGGCCGTGCCGCCGTGGCGGCATTCCTCGATGAACGCGGCCAGATCCTGATTGTCCGCCGCCGCGGCCAGCGCGATCGGGTGTTCCGCCGCGACCGAGACGAAGGTCACGCCGAACAGCGTGTCCGGCCGCGTCGTGAAGACCTCGAGTTTGTCCTCGCTGCCTTCGATGCCGAACGGGATCTGCAGCCCTTCGGAGCGACCGATCCAGTTGCGCTGCATCGTCTTGACCGCGTCGGGCCAGCCCGGCAGCGTGTCGAGCCCGTTCAGCAGTTCCTCGGCATACGCCGTGATCTTGAGGAACCATTGTGGAATTTCACGCTTTTCCACTACCGCGCCGGAACGCCAGCCGCGGCCGTCGATGACTTGCTCGTTGGCGAGCACGGTCTGATCGACCGGATCCCAGTTCACCACGCTCATCTTGCGGTAGACCAGGCCCTGCTTGAACAGCCGCGTGAACATCTGCTGTTCCCAGCGGTAGTACTCCGGCGTGCAGGTCGCGAATTCGCGCGACCAGTCGTAGGCGAAGCCCATGCGCAGGAACTGCGCCTTCATGTGCTCGATATTGGCGTAGGTCCATTTCGCCGGCGCCGTGTCGTTCTTGATCGCGGCGTTTTCCGCCGGCAGGCCGAATGCATCCCAGCCCATCGGCTGGAGCACGTTCTTGCCCTGCATGCGCTGGTAGCGGCTGATCACGTCGCCGATGGTGTAATTGCGTACATGGCCCATGTGCAGCGCACCCGAGGGGTACGGCAGCATGGACAGGCAGTAGAACTTCGGCTTGCCCGCTTCTTCTTTTACTTCGAAGGCGCGCGTGCCGTTCCAGAATTTCTGCGCCGCGGCTTCGACCGCGGCGGGATCATAGGTTTCGTGCATGAGGGCAATGGCAGGCCGCGCGGCAGGCACCGCGAAGCGGGGTCAGGGAAAGTCGCCGCAGACTACCGCAGCGCAGCAACCCCGCCAAGCCTCGACCCTGCCGAACGACACGGGCCCGCCGTCCGCAGCGGGCTATGATCGGGGCTTCGTGTCCTGTTCCGGGAAGAGACCATGAGCCGTGCGACACCGTGCATCATCCTGGGCCTGGCCCTGCTCGCCGCCCTGCCCGCGTCCGCGGCAGACGGTCTCACCGCGCTGCAGTGTCCGGCCCTGGTCGACACCGCCGCGGGCAAGCTGCTGGGGCAGACCACCGTCGTGATCGACGGCAACCGCATCCGCGAAGTCAAGGCCGGTTTCGTCGCGCCCGACGGCGCGCGCGTGGTCACCCTGCCGACCGGCAGCACCTGCCTGCCCGGCCTCATGGACATGCACACCCACCTGACCTCGGAAACCAGCCGCGACGCGTATTCGGAAGGCTTCCGCCTCAACGATGCCGACATCGCGTTCAAGGGCGCGGTATTTGCCGAGCGCACGCTGATGGCCGGCTTCACCACCGTGCGCGACCTCGGCGAGAGCGGCGGCGGCGTCTCGGTCTCGCTGCGCAACGCAGTCAACCAGGGCCTGCTCAAGGGGCCGCGCATCTTGACCGCGGGCAAGTCGATCGCGACCACCGGCGGACACGCCGATCCCACCAACGGCAGCCGCCGCGGCCTGCAGCCGGATCCCGGCCCCGAAGACGGCGTGGTCAACAGCGTCGACGACGCGCGCAAAGCCGTGCGCCAGCACTACAAGGACGGCGCCGACCTGATCAAGATCACCGCGACCGGCGGCGTGCTGTCCTATGCCAAGAGCAGCGACAACCCCCAGTTCACTGTCGAGGAGGTCAAGGCCATCGTTGATACCGCGAAGGACTATGGCTATACCGTCGCGGCCCACGCCCATGGCAAGGAAGGCATGCGCCGCGCGATCGAAGGCGGCGTTACGTCGATCGAGCATGGCACGCAGATGGATGCCGACCTGTTTCCACTGATGAAGAAGCACGGCACCTGGTACGTGCCGACCATCATCGCCGGCACCTTCGTCACCGAGAAGGCCGCCGAGCCCGGCTACTACCCCGAGATCGTGCGACCGAAGGCCCTCGCCATCGGCCCCAGGATCAAGAGCACGGCCGGCGCGGCCTACAAGGCCGGCGTCAGGATCGCGTTCGGCACTGACGCCGGTGTATTCCCGCACGGCCAGAACGCGCGCGAGTTCGAGCTCATGGTCGAAGCGGGGATGCCGGCCATGTTCACGCTGCAGGCCGCGACGACGCACGCGGCGGAACTGCTCGGCATGAGCAGCGACTTCGGCAGTCTCAGCGCCGGCAAGTACGCCGACGTGGTCGCCGTGCCCGGCAATCCGCTGGAAGACATCACGCTCATGAAGAAGGTCAGCTTCGTCATGAAGGACGGTGTGGTCTATCGCGGGGCCGAGGCCCCCGCAAGACCAGAATTGGGAAAACGGGGACGGGCAACGGTGTAGCCAGGCGGGGGCGCCCCCCCGCCGGGGGCCAC
>NZ_JAVTWC010000088.1:19148-22571 GCF_032229445.1 Tahibacter sp. | reverse complement strand
TGATGGAGGGTGTGTTTTAGGCGGGGCCTTCGCCCCGCGATAGACAGGAATGGGGAATCGGGAGACGGGAATCGTTGAAGCCAGGCGGAGGCGCACCGCGGCCGGTCGCCTCGACCCGCTCGAGCGATTCCCCATTCCCGATTCCCGGCCCACACCTTGATCGCGTAGCCTCGCGCACCTACATCGCGACGATCTTTCAAGGAGCCCAGCCATGGCCGAGTCCACCCACGTCTTCGACGCCACCGAGACCAACTTCGAGAATGAGGTCATCAAGGCCTCGCTGCAGACGCCCGTGCTCGTCGATTTCTGGGCCGAGTGGTGCGCGCCCTGCCGTCAGCTCAAGCCCGTGCTGGAGAAGCTCGCTGTCGAATACTCCGGCTCGTTCCGCCTGGCCAAGGTCGACACCGAGGCGGAAATGCAGCTCGCCTCGATCTTTGGCGTGCGCTCGCTGCCGACCGTCGTGCTGGTCAAGGATGGACAGCTGATCGACGGCTTCGCAGGCGCCCTGCCCGAATCCGCGATCCGCGAGTTCCTGACCAAGCACGGCATCGCGCCGTCCATGATCGCCGAACCCGAAGACCTGCTTGTCGATGAAACGCCGACCGAGGCGATCAACCGTCTGCAGCAGGAAATCGCCGCGCAGCCGGACCAGCCCGCGCTCAAGCTCGAGCTTGCCCTGGCCCTGATGCAATCCGGCAACGCCGCCGCGGCCGAGGCCGAGCTCGACGCGCTGCCGGCAAAACTCGCTACCGACGACAAGGCCGTGCGCCTGCGCAACCAGCTCGAGTTCGCTCGCGCGCTCGACGGCGCGCCGGCGCTGGCCGAATTGCGCGAGCGAGCCGAGCGGGACCCTTCCGACCTGTCCGCGCGCGATCTGCTCGGCATCCGCCTGTTGCTCGCCGGCGACGCCGCGGCCGGTCTCGACCAGTTCCTGCATGTACTCAAGACCCAGCGCGATTGGCAGGACGGGCAAGCAAAAAAACGCCTGATCGCCGCGTTCAACGTGATCGACGACGCCGACCTCGTCAGCGGCTACCGGCGCAAGATGGCGGCGGTGCTGTTCTGAGCCCGGGCCGATGAAATCCACCCCGGCGCGCCTGCGCCGCGTCATGAACCTGTGGCCGCCATTCCTGTTCAGCGGCATCCGCGTGCAGGCGGTTTCCGCGGACTGGCGCTATGCCCGCGTGCGCCTGAAGCTCGCCTGGTACAACCGCAACTATGTAAAGACGCACTTCGGCGGAAGCCTGTTCTCGATGACCGATCCGTTCTGGATGATTCTGGTCATGGAATGCCTTGGCCGCGACTATGTCGTCTGGGACCAGGCCGGCGGCATCGAGTTTGTCGCCCCCGGACGGGAGGACGTCTATGCCGAATTCACCGTCGAGGAAACCGTTCTCGACGAATTGCGCGCGGCGACGGCGACGGGTGAGAAATGCCTGCGCTGGTTCGACGTCGACGTGAAGACCGCGACTGGCGAAGTCGTTGCGCGCGTGCGCAAGCAGCTTTACGTCCGGCGCAAGCGCGATCGCGTCGCGGCGCCAGAGCCGGCGTGAGCGGCACTCATGGGCGCTCGCGTCGGCGGAGCTGATCGCGTCGTGCAGCGCATCAGCTCTCTCCCGCCACCGCGGGAGGCGGCACGGCGGTTGCGCGGTGTCGCCGGGTCAACTGAATGCGCCACGAGCCATCACGCGCGACGACGTATTTCATGTAACGAGCTGTAACGAGCGCCCTGATCACGCGATTGCCGCGTGACTTGTCGCCCGTTTGTGGCATCGTCAACGCGGCGACTGTACCGAGCGGCGACGGCTTTCCTGCCGAGTCCGCCGGGCAGAGCAATCCTCAGGGGAAGGCTGACTCATGCGCGCTTCGGTTGTTTTGGCTGGCTTGTTCGCGCTGGCGCTGGCGGGTATCGCAACTGCGCAGATCCAGACGTTGACCGTGGGCGGACGCACCTATTCGTTGCCGGCGGCCACACCGGTCGTCATCGATGGCCAGCCGGGCACGCTGTCCGACCTGCTCGATCGGCCAGCCGGCATGCAAGTGCGCTGGCAAGCGCAGGCCGGTGCAGTGCGCGGTGCCGTGCCGACACCGATCTTCAGCTACACCGTGATCGGCCCCGTCACCCGGGCCGTACCGCTGGAAGTGCTGGGCCAGCCAGTCACGATCACCGGTGACACCGTTATCGAGGGTTTCACCGACGCCGGCAGCCTGACACTGGGCGCACCGATGATCATCGCCGGCCTCGTCGACCCGAACGGCAGCGTCTACGCCACCCTGGCCGTGCGCCGTGACGCGCAGGGCAACAAGTTTCTGGTTGCCGGCTACGTGACGGAACTCGTCACGCCCCAGCCGCGACTGCGCATCGGCAGCCAGTGGATCGACACCACCGGCATCGCCTTTGCCGACTGCACCGGTGGGCTGCCCGTTGCCGGCGATTACGTGGAACTGCGCGCCGACAGCATCGCCGGCTTCGTGCCGGGCGATACGATCGATACCGTCGCCGAGGCACGTTGCGCATCGTCGGTGCCGCCCGGCACGCCCGGCGCCCAGGGATTTCTCGACGGCATCGTCGGCGCAAGCATCAGCGGCGCGTCATTCGAACTCGGCGCTCTGACGATCACCTACAGCGCCGCGACCGTGTTCGAGTTCGGTGGCCCGGACGAGCTGGATCCGGGCACCGAAGTGTCGGTCGAAGGCACGTTCACCGACGCGACGACACTCGCGGCGGACAGCGTAGTGTTCGTGCGTCCGCCGGTACGCTTTGAGGGGCCGATGGTGCCAGGCGACGTCACACCCGGACAGTCGCTACGGCCGTTCGGCGTGACCGTGAACTACAGCGCTCAGGTACGCGACGACGACGGCATCCTCGCGGTCGGATTGACCGCGCCGCAACAGGTTCAGGTGCGCGGCTGGCTCGATCGCAATGGCGCCGCGTTCGCCGCGCGCGTGCGCGAGCGCGGCGCGCCGGATCCTTCGGATGTCGCGCTGCGCGGGCCGGTGGCCGCCGTGGACCGCCCCCGATTCACGGTGCAAGGTCTGGGTATCGATACGACGACCGCGACGTTCTCCGACGCCGATGGCGCCGCGATGACGGCGGACCAGTTCTTCGCTGCGCTACGCCTCAATCACGTCATCGATCTCGGCGCGGCGAGCTGGAATGCGTCCACGCGCACCTTCAGCGGCGGCGCGATCACCCTGCTCGGGTTCGAACACACCCAGCCGATACCGGGCGACCCCGGCGCGTTCGTATCGGGCACTGCCCGCAGCTACGGCGTACGGGAGCTCATATTTGCCGCCGGCTTCGAACCGGCGCCGCCGCGCTGATCGCAGGGAGTTTGGGGGGGGGGGGGGGGCGGCGCGGGGGGCCGGAACATAGAAAGCGCCCATGAACCAGTAGACAGGCAATACTCGGCAACCATGTGG
>NZ_JAVTWC010000088.1:0-19138 GCF_032229445.1 Tahibacter sp. | reverse complement strand
CCCGCGGGCGCGCCCCCCCGCGCCGGGCGGGGGGCGCGGGTCGGGGGGGGGGGGGGGGCCGCGCCCCCCCCACGGCGCTGGGGCCCTGAACATCGAATGCGCCGATGAACCAGTAGACAGGCATTCCTCGGCAACGATGTGGCGCGCCTCGGCTGCTGCTCAGCGCACGATGCCGGCGATTGCCGCCACTGCCTCCACCGCAAGCCGGCAGACCTCGACGGCCGGCAGGCGCGCGTCGATGCTGAGCGCACCCGGCGGCGGCGGTTCCATTCGCGCGAGCACCTCGCCGACGACGTCGGGATTGCGGTCGCGCGCGAGGTGGCGATTCTCCGCCACGTCACGGGCGATGCGCTCGCGCGCCAGCTCGGACGGACAGTCGAGAAACAGCGGCACCGCGGTATAGGCGTACGGGCGGATGACCTGGTCGACGCGGGCCAGATCGGCGCGGCGCGAGAACGTGCAGCCGTCGATGACACTGGATTCGCCAAGCATGCAATTGACCTCCAGCGCCAGCAGCACGCCGCGGAACGACGCGCGCTTCTCGACGAAGCTGTAGCCACAACGCGGAAACATGGCATGCCTGATCGCATCGCGATCGACGCGGCGATAGTCCAGCAGATCGGCCAGCGCGCGGGCAACCACGCTCTTGCCGGCCCCGGGCAGGCCGATCAGCGCGACCACGACGGGCCGCGCCGCACGCGCATCGACGGCCGGAAGCGGTTCGGAACGGCTGGTGGGAACGGGCGTAGGCGCTGAATTCATGACCGCCCTAGCCTGCCACGCGACCGCGCAGGGCGCCAGCGGCGGCCAGGAAACGTGGCCCACGCCCAAGACAAGCCATTTTTTGCTTATGTATCTGATGGTTGCGACTCTGCTAGCGTTCGCGCGAGGCCGCAATCCGGCCACAGGCCGGCGTTGCGCAAGTCCGTCGTGCGCAACCATTCCTATACATGCCTTCCGATAGAATGCCGGCTGCTCCTACTTTCCTCAGTCGCGGCCGATGACCGATCCGGGCATTCCGTTTGAAATTCCCGGTTACCGCATCAGCCGCACGCTCGGACAGGGCGGCATGGCGACGGTCTATCTGGCCGTGCAGATTGCGCTGGAACGGGAAGTAGCGATCAAGGTACTCGGTGCCGACCGCGCACCCAGCGAGGACCTGATCAAGCGCTTCGAGAACGAAGCCCGCACCATCGCACGGCTGCATCACCCGCATATCGTCGGCATCTACGAGGTCGGCCGCGCGTCCAGCGGCCATCTCTACTACACCTTGCCGTATCTGCCCAACGGCGACCTGTCTGGCCGCAGCGACACACAGGACCAACGCCGGGTCATCGAGATCCTGCGCTGCCTGGCCCAGGCGCTGGGCTATGCCCACCAGCACGGCATCGTGCATCGCGACGTCAAACCCGAGAATGTGCTGTTCGACAAGCTGGACCGGCCTCTGCTCGCGGATTTCGGCATCGCGCTGGCGCGCCATGCCGACGTGCGCGTCACGCGCGAAGGCGCCACGCTGGGCTCGACCGGCTACATGAGTCCGGAGCAAGCCCGCGGCCAGCCGCTGGATGGCCGCTCCGACCTCTACAGCCTCGGCGTCATGGCCTATGAACTGCTGACCGGCGACCTGCCCTTCCACGGGCCGGATGCGTTGTCGGTCGCGCTGGCCCATGTCGAACAGCCGGTGCCGCGCCTGCCGCCGACGCGCCGTCCCTGGCAAGCGTTCATGGATCGGATCCTGTCCAAGGATCCGTCCCAGCGCTACGCCGACGCCGAGGAAGTTCTGGCTGGACTGGACGCGGTCGAAAGCGGACTGGAGCAGCGCCGCGAACCGCTTCCCCCGCATAACTGGCGCGAGCGCATCGCCGAATGGCCGGCCAGCATCTGGGTCGGCGTCGCCTCGATCGCCGGCACCCTGCTGTTGCTGACCATGCTGCTGTGGCCGAAAGGCGATCAATCGCCGGAGTCGCGTTTCGTCACCGTGCCGCCGCTGGCTGGAACCCTGGAAACGGCCAATGCCGCCGAAGGCGACGCCGCAACCCTCAGTCCCGAAGCCGCCGCAGCGACTGCAGCGGTGCGCCTGACCAGCCTGCTCGACCGCGCGAACCGGCAGCTCAACGAGGGCAGCATCGTGACGCCAGCCGGCGACAATGCGGCCGAAAGCTTTCTCGCCGCGCTCGCGCTCGACGCCGGCAGCGCAACCGCGCGCGAAGGCCTGACCGCGGTATTCGCGGCGCTGGGCGAGCGAGCCGATCAGGCGCAGCTGTCCGGCGACCTGCCGGCGCTGCGCGAGTACTACGAGCAGGCACGCCTGCTGGCCGAACGCGCACAGCTGCGCGAAAGCCCGGCCTGGACCAGTTTCCTGGCCGGCCGTCACGCCCTGTTCGACAAGCGCCTGCAGGCGGCGCAGCAGTCCGGTTCTTCCGACCAGATCGCGGCACTCAAGCCCGTCGCCGAACTGCTGGCCCAGGACCAGGCTTCCCTGCTGCCGCGCTGGCAGGAGGCCGAACGCCAGGTCGGTGTGCGGGCACGCGCGTCCAGCGATCTCGAACCGGCCCTGGTGCTGGTGCCGACCGATGTCCACGGCCAGCGTCTCGACCACGCGTTCGAGCTGGGCCGCACCGAAGTCACGCGGGGCGAATACGCACGCTTCGTGCGTGCCACCGGCCGGGCCGCGGCACGTTGCCGCGAGCCGCTGCGTCCGTTGTCCCGGCTCAAGAGCCTCGAATGGCGCGATCCGGATTTCGCACAGGACGAGGACGAGCCCGTCGTCTGTGTCAGCTGGGATGACGCCAACGCCTACGCGCGCTGGCTCAGCAGCCAGACGGGTGCCCGCTACCGCCTGCCTACCGAAGCCGAGTGGCAGCACGCCGCGGCTAGCCTCGCGCGCGGCGCGGTCTGCGAACAGGGCAACGTCGCCGACGCCAGTATGGGCACTCGTTGGACGCTCGCCAGCCGGCACAAATGCTCCGACGGCCGCGCGCATACCTCGCCGGTCGGCCGCTATAAGGCGAGCACGATCGGCCTGCACGATCTCGTCGGCAACGCCAGCGAATGGACCTCCGGCTGCACTGCGAACAAATGCGCCGAACGCGTTTTCCGCGGGACCTCCTGGCGCGACGGACCCGATGACAGTGCCGCCACGCGGCGCGGTTCGGGCGATGCGGACACGGGCTATACGACTATCGGCTTTCGCCTCGTGCGGGAAATCGGCGGCACTGCCACCACGGCCGCGACGCAGTGAACATTCCCGCGCCGCGCCCCCGTTCGCTGCATCTCCAGCGCTACCTGATCACCGGCATCCTGACCGTGGTGCCGCTGTGGATCACCTTCATCGTGTTCCGCTTCATCGCCTCGCTGCTCGCGCAATTCGGCGCACCGCTGATCGGCGCCGTGTTCAGCTGGCTCAGTGCCTTCTTCCCGGGACTGCGCGGACTGCTCGAGGAAGCCTGGTTGATCACCGTGATCAGCTTCGTCGCGACCTTGCTGATCCTGTACCTGATCGGCCTGGTCGCCAATCGCGTGATCGGCCAGCGCCTGTTTGCCGCGTTCGACGCGATGATGGAGCGCATTCCGCTGGTGCATTCGATCTACGGCGGCACAAAGAAGCTCATGGCGCTGCTGCAGAACAAGCCCAACGGCACGCAGCGCGTGGTGCTGATCGATTTCCCCTCGGCCGGGCTCAAGTCCATCGGCTTCGTCACGCGCGTGTTCGAGGATGCCGGTGGCCGCCAGCTCGCCTCGGTCTACGTGCCGACCACGCCGAATCCGACCGGCGGCTATCTGGAAATCGTGCCGGTCGAACACCTGGTCGCGACCGACTGGAGCGTCGACCAGGCCATGGCCTTCGTGCTGTCGGTCGGCGCGGTGGCACCCGACGCGGCATTTCCGTCCGCATTTCCCGCCGCGGCCCCACCGCCGCGCGATCCGGCCTGAGGCCCGCGTACAATGCGCGCCCCCCTGCCAGCCGCACGCCGATGACCCACGCTGTAGTCAACGAACTGATCGACCTGCTGGCGCTGGAACGCCTCGAAGACAACCTGTTCCGCGGCCAGAGCCGCGACATCGGCACGAAATATGTCTTCGGCGGCCAGGTACTCGGCCAGGCCCTGTCGGCGGCGCAGAAGACCGTCGACGCCCCGCGCCACGCGCACTCGCTGCATGCGTATTTCCTGCGCGCCGGCGACATCGACGCCCCGATCGTCTATTCGGTCGAACGCACGCGCGATGGCAGCAGCTTTTCCGTCCGCCGCGTCGTCGCCATCCAGCACGGCCAGCCGATCTTCACCTGCTCGGTCAGCTTCCAGATCGAGGAAAGCGGCGTGGAGCACCAGTTGTCCATGCCCGAAGTGCCCAAGCCCGAAGATCTGGCCGCACCGGCGCCGATCCCGCCCGAGCAGCTGGAACGCGTGCCGGTCAAGCTGCAGCGCTGGCTCGGCATGAAGGGACCGTTCGAGTTCCGCCATGTCTATCCGCGCGACGAGTTCAATCCGCCGAAGCGGCCGCCGTATCAGCAGGTCTGGTTCCGCCTGACCGACGCCGTCCCCGAGACACCCGAACTGCACCGCACCCTGCTCGCCTACGCGTCGGATTTCCACCTCGTGGGAACCGCGACGTTTCCGCACGGCATCTCCTACTTCCAGCCCAATGTGCAGATGGCCAGCCTCGACCACGCGCTATGGTTCCACCGCCCGTTCCGCGCCGACGACTGGCTGCTGTACAGCTGCGACAGCCCTACCGCGCAGAACGCGCGCGGTCTGTCGCGCGGCATGATCTACGACCGGCACGGCGTGCTTGTCGCGAGCACGGCGCAGGAAGGTCTGATTCGTCTGACGAAGTAATTCAACGGCGTTGTCCTGCGACGCACGGCCACACGGAATCCCATGAGACAGATCTATACCTCGCTGCGCCAGGAAAACATCGAACGCGTGATCACGCTGATGACCGAGCACGGCATCGAGACCTCGGTCAGCAACCGCAGCAACTACAAGGGCGGCGAGTGGAAGCGCTTCAGCTATACCAACCGTCCCGACGCGAGCACCTGGCCGCAGGTCTGGGTGGTCAACGCCAACGACCAGACGCGCGCGCGCGAACTGCTGCGCGAAGCCGGCATCGAGCCGCCGGTGCGCTACGCCGAGGAACTGGCCGCCTCGCGCGAGCCGGTGAGCGGCCAAGCGCGCCACCGCGCTGTCGCGGGGCGCATGCGCATGGTCGCGCTGAGCCTCGTCGCCGTGGCCACGGTACTGCTGTCGGTACGCAGCTGCGGCACGGCCAAGCAGGTCGAGCCTCAGCAGCGTCAAGTCATTCCGATAACCACCCATTAGCGAAAACGCCCGGGCGCTAAGGCAATTGGGCCGACCACCAGATCTCCGTTGTTTTGCACAACGCTATCCGAAAATGGTGAGGCTCTTGGGCCGTACACCAGATCTCCACAACCCTGGCCAACGCTACGCGTTGGCCGGTCCGGCCCGTTGGGCGTTCAGAGTGATCAGAACCTGCGGTTCTGAGCGATCACTCATCACCCCCTTGACTCAAGGGGGCTCCGAAGAGCGCTGTCGCAGCCGAGAGCTTCGCTCTCGAGCCTGGCACCATGTTTCCGCTTCGCCTACGGCGCAGCAACCGAAACATCGCTGCCCTACCCCCTTGACTCAACGGGGCTCCAAGAACAGCGTGCGGCGGAGCGGCGCGGAATGACTTTCCCGTAAAGGTGCAGACATGTGGACTTTGGCGGAGCCGTGGTGGGAGTTGCTGCTGCGCGGCAGCCTTGTGTATCTCGTGCTGTTTCTGCTGTTCCGGCTCTCGGGCAAGCGCCAGGCCGGGCAGATGACGCCGTTCGACCTGTTGCTGCTGCTGATCATCTCCAACGCCGTGCAGAACGCGATGATCGGCGAGGACACGTCGCTCGTCGGCGGGCTACTCGTCGCGGTGGTACTGATCGCCTGGAACCAGCTGCTGGGCTGGCTTTCTAGCCGCAGCCAGCGTATCGAGGATCTGCTCGAAGGCCGCCCCGTGGTGCTGGTCCATAACGGCCATGTGTTCGAGGACGAGCTCAAGCGCAACCGCATGTCGATCGAGGAACTCCGCGGCGCGTTGCGCAGCGAAGGCTGCTTCGATCTGAACGATGTCGCGTTCGCCATCCTCGAGACCAGCGGCCATGTGTCGGTCAAGATGCGGTCGGCGGCGTAGAATCGACCGCGACGGCTCCCGCGGGACGCAACCATGAAATCCGATGTCGTCCGACTGTTCCAGACTCTGCCGCACGAATGCGGCTACTACAGCGACCGCACTGCGCAGAACCTCGTCATCGATCCCAGCGCGCCCCATCTCGCCGCCGTCTACGGCCTGGCCCTGGCGCGCGGCTTCCGCCGCGCCGGCGGCCACGTCTATCACCCGCACTGCAGCAACTGCCGCGCCTGCATACCCTGCCGCGTCGACGTCGCCGCATTCCGCCCGGATCGCAGCCAGCGACGCTGCCGCGCGCGCAATACCGACCTGGAATTGCGCGTGGAACCGGCGCGCTACAGCGAGGAATATTTCGAGCTGTACCAGCGCTATCTGAGCGGCCGCCACCGTGGCGGCGGCATGGATGCCCCGCAGCACGAGGATTTCTCGCGTTTTCTGTACACCGAATGGAGCCCGACGCGCTTCCTCGAGATACGCCGCAACGGCCGCCTGCTCGGCATCGCTGTCACCGACGCCTGCGCCCAGGGGCTGTCTGCGGTGTATACCTTTTACGACCCCGCTGAAACCGCCCGGGGACTGGGCACCTTCGCGATCCTGGCGCAGCTCGAATGGGCCGCGCGGGAAGGTCTGCCGCACCTCTACCTCGGCTACTGGATCGCCGGGCATCCGAAGATGGACTACAAGCGACGCTTCCAGCCGCTGGAAGTGCTCGTGCAGGGAAGCTGGATCGGGTTCGAGGCGACGCAGCCCGCCTGATAGCGGTCTTCCGTGGCGGTCTAGACAGCGCGTCCCGACCGAAACCGGCAGCACGAAGCGACATGGCCCAGGCCCAATCCGCATCACGTGTTCGCTATGGCACGCCCGCCACGTTTTGCAGTGCAGTCACGACCAACTTCACTGGAACCGCCATGTCCGCACTGCCGTCCCGCTTCCTCTCCCTCGCCGTCTGCAGCCTCGCCCTGGTCGGCGCCGCCGGTAGCGCCACCGCGCCGACACCCGCGAAGGAGCCCATCACCTGCAAAGGTCCGTTCAAGACACTGCTCGAAGCCAGCAACGCGAACAAGCGCGGCGTGACCTTGTTCCTCAACGGTCAGACGGTGTCCGGCATCGTCGCCGCGTGCAACGCCGATGGCAGCATCGAGATGACATCCCAGCAGTACAGCCGCATCGTCGTGCTCGGCGAACGCATCGACGGCGCGGCGATGTGACACAACGCCGAATCGCGTCGGCGAACTACCAGTAGTCCACAGCAACCATCAGGCGAATCCGATTCCGTGCTCGCTATGCACCGACATCACAAGCCGGATCATCGCGTGCGGGATCATGATCTCGAGCTCGCTGGGCATCCCGCTCTGGTCCTTGCCTACCAGGGTCATCCCGAACAGCGGCCCGGAGGTATCGACTTCAGCGCAGACGATATGCGGACCTCCAGCACCGTCGAGAAGATACGGCTTGATCGGTTCGCCGAGCGCCTCCAGCGCCTGCGGAAACAGAAAGACAGCATAGGACGAGGTTTCACTCACGGGCAGGCTCCAGAGGAAGGACGGCAAAGCGACCGCGCGCGGAATCAGGGCTCCGCATACGGATAGAGTTCGTCGAGCCGGCGCGACAGTCCATCGTCGCAGACCACGCGCGCATGCCAGCGGCGCAGCTCGCGCGGTTCGCGCACGCCGCAGGCATGGGCGATGACACCGACCTCATACATCAGATTGGCGGCGTAGTGCGCGACACGCTCGGCCTTGTCGGTGACGACCAGACCGCGCTGCAGGCGCGCGTCGTGCGTGGTCACGCCGGTCGGGCAGGTGTTGCGGTTGCACTGCAGTGCCTGGATGCAGCCTAGCGCGAACATGAAGCCGCGCGCCGAATTGACGAAATCCGCGCCCATGGCCAAGGCCCAGGCCACTTCGTACGGCGTGATGCACTTGCCCGAGCAGACCACGCGGATGCGCTCGCGCAGGCCGGCGCGGGTCAGGGTGTCGACGAGCAACGGCAAAGCCTCGCGCAGCGGCAGCCCGACGCCGTCCATCAGCGACTGCGGCGCCGCGCCGGTGCCGCCTTCGGAACCGTCGACGATGATGAAATCCGGCGCGCTCGGAACGCCTCGCCGGTGAACTTCTGCACAAAGATCCGCAATCCAGGCGACATCGCCGAGCGGAGCCTTGAAGCCCGTGGGCTTGCCGGTCACGTCGCGGATGTGGCCGATCAGGTCGAGCAGTTCGCCGACGTTGTCGACTTCGGGATGCCGGTTCGGGCTGATCGAATCGGTGCCGACCGGGATACCGCGGATTGCGGCGATTTCCGGCGTGACCTTGGCGCCGGGCAGCACGCCGCCCTTGCCGGGCTTGGCGCCCTGGCCGAGCTTCAGATTGAACATCTTCACTTGTGGATGCGCGGCGATCGCGCGCAGCTTGTCGTCGTCGAGGCGTCCGTCGGCGTCGCGTACACCATATTTGGCCGTGCCGATCTCGAACACCAGGGTGCAGCCGCCTTCGAGGTGATACGGCGACAAACCGCCCTCGCCCGTGTCGACCCAGACTCCGGCCTTGTGCGCGCCGCGCGTGAGTGCGCGCACGGCCGGCGCGGAGATCGCGCCGAAGCTCATGGCCGAGACATTGAAGAAGGCCGCATGCGCATAGGGTTCGCGCGCATACGGACCGATCAGCAGCGGCTTGGGCGCGACCGCGTCCTCATCCAGCGTCGGGAACGCGGTATTGATGAAGAACACCGTGCCTTCGGGACGCAGGTCGCGCGTCGAGCCGAACGCGCGGGTGTTGTCGACATTCTCGGCCGCGCGGTAGACCCAGGTGCGCTGGGCGCGGTTGAACGGCAGCTCCTCGCGGTCCATGGCGAAGAAGTACTGGCGGAAGAACTCGCCGAGGTGCTCGAACCAGTAGCGGAAGCGACCGATGACCGGGTAGTTGCGCAGCACCGCGCTGCGCGTCTGATTGCGGTCGACGATGAAGAAGACCAGCGTCGTGAGCACGAGCGTGCCGACCACGAGCAGGAACAGCGCGGCCATGAACTCGATGGTGCCCAGCACCCATCCGGCAAGATTCGTTTGCACGCGCCCTCCTGAGTAACGAGTAGTGGTAGTGAGAAACGAGTGATGACAAAAGTCAGTTCGCTCGTTCTCTGCTCTCCTCCGATTCCTGACCGCCGTTCACCTCGACCGTGATGCACGCCGCCGCGGCCCGCGCCTTCGCGCGCGCGCCATCGACGTCGTCGGCGCGCGCCAACGTTACCGCCATGCGCCGGCGTCCGCGCACCTCGGGCTTGCCGAACAGGCGCAGCATCGTATCGGGTTCGGCCAGCGCGTCGGCGACGCCGTGATAGGTCAGCGCCGTGCCTTCGCCTTCGACGAGCACGGCGCACGACGCCGACGGCCCGAGCTGGCGGATGTTCGGAATCGGCAGGCCGAGAATGGCGCGCACATGCAGCGCGAACTGCGAGAGTTCCTGCGCGATCAGCGTGACGAGCCCGGTATCGTGCGGGCGCGGGCTGACCTCGGAAAAGATCACCTCGTCGCCGCGCACGAACAGCTCCACGCCGAACACGCCATGACCGCCGAGGTTGCCGGTCACTGCTGCCGCGATGTCCTGCGCGCGCGCCAGCGCCAGCGCCGACATCGGTTGCGGCTGCCACGATTCGCGATAGTCGCCGTCGATCTGCAGATGGCCGATCGGCGCGCAGAAGCTCGTGCCGTCGCGATGGCGCACGGTGAGCAAGGTGATTTCGTAGTCGAACGCGACGAAGCCCTCGACGATGACGCGGCCCTGGCCGGCACGGCCGCCGCTCTGGGCGTAGTCCCAGGCACCGGTGATGTCCGCGTCGCTGCGGATCACGCTCTGGCCCTTGCCCGAGGAACTCATGACCGGCTTGATCACGCACGGGAGGCCGAGCAGCCGCACGGCCTCGCGGTATTCGGCTTCGGTATCGCAGAAGCGGTACGGCGATGTCGGCAGGCCCAGCGTTTCCGCGGCGAGCCGGCGGATGCCTTCGCGATCCATCGTCAGCCACGCCGCGCGGGCGGTCGGCACCACATGCAGGCCGTCGTGCTCGAGTTCGATCAGGGTCAGCGTGTGGATCGCCTCGATCTCCGGCACGACGAGATCGGGCTGTTCCAGCGCGATCACCCGGCGCAGCTCCCCCGCATCGAGCATGTTGATCACATGGCTGCGATGCGCGACCTGCATGGCCGGCGCGTTGGCGTAGCGGTCGACGGCGATGACTTCCACCGCGTAGCGCTGCGCTTCGATCGCCACTTCCTTGCCGAGCTCGCCAGAACCCAGCAGCAGCAGACGCAAGGTGCGGGGCGAGCCGGGAGTGCCGAAAGGTTTCATGCCGTGCTCCGCAAAAGACCGCGATTGTAAGGGAACTGCCGCGCCATCCCGCCGGTCACCGCCGCCTGCCCGCGTCGCGGAACTATCCTTGCTGCGCGGCGGTTATTCTTGCCGCTGCTCTCTCGGCCCAGACTTCCCATGCCTCGATTCCTGCTCACCTGCCTGCTCCTCGTCTGCGCCACCGCGCAGGCCGCGCCCGAAGAAACCTGGATGAGCGTCACGCTCGACGGACGCAAGATCGGCCACATGCTGAACCGGCGCGAGGTTCTCGCCGACCGCGTGGTCACGACGCAGGAAATGAACCTCAGCATCGAACGCGCCGGCATCACGATCGCGCTCGAAGTCGGCGAGACACACGAGGAAACCACGACCGGCAAGCCGCTTGCGTTCCGTACGCGCTCGCGCATGTCGGGTGTGGAATCCACCAGCGAAGGCACGATCGACGCACAAGGCGGCATCCGCGTGACCAGCAGCGTCGGCGGCCAGAGCCAGAGCAAGACCGCGACCTGGCCGGCGGGCGCGCTGTTCAGTGAAGGCCTGCGCCTCGCCGCGATCGAACACGGCCTCGAGGCCGGCACGCGCTACGACAGCCTCGCGTTCCAGGCGCTCAACCTTGATGCCTTCCCGCTGACGACGACGGTCAAGCCGGCCGAATACGTCGACCTGCCCGGCGGCCGGCGCCAGCTGGTCCGCGTCGAACGCGAACTGAAGCTGCCGGGCCTGCCCCTGGCCAGCACGGACTGGATGGACCACGACTACTCCGTGCACAAGGTGACGATGGCGCAGCTCGGTCTCAAGCTCGAAGTGCTGGCCTGCGACAAGGCCTGCGCACTGGCGCCCAACCAGCCCGGCGACAGCCTGCAGCAGGCGCTGGTGCCGGCACCGCGCACCTTGCAGCGCGGCGAACTGGCCAAGCCGCTGCGCTATCGCCTGAGTGCGCGCGACCGCGGCCCTGCACCGAGTTTCCCCGTCACCGGCGAACAGCAGGTCGTGCGCAGCGGCGCAAGCAGCGTCGTGACCGTGTCGCCACAGGCACGCGCCGGCAGCGAGGAGCCGCCCGTCGCCGCCGACAGCCAGCCCAATGCCTGGCTGCAGTCCGGCGCGAGCGAGATCGTGCGGCTCGCCAACGAAGCCTCGCCCGGCGAACGGAGTGCCGGCGAGCGCATGCGCGATCTCGAGAAATTCGTGTTCGGCTACATCGACAAGAAAAGCCTCAGCGTCGGCTATGCCTCGGCGCTGGAAACCGCGAAGACACGCCAAGGCGACTGTACCGAACACGCGCTGCTGCTGGCCGCGCTGGGCCGCGCGCGCGGCATTCCGACGCGCATCGCCACCGGCCTCGCCTTCGTCGAATCCTTCGGCGGCGCCGAACGCGTATTCGTACCGCATGCCTGGGTGCAGGCCTGGGTCGACGGGCGCTGGCAGAGCTTCGACGCGGCACTGGGCCAATTCGACAGCGGCCATATCGCGCTCGGCGTCGGCGACGGCGATCCGTGGCGCTTTTTCTCCGGTGTCGGCACGCTCGGCAATCTGAAGCTCGACAAGGTCGAAGCGGTGCCGGTGCACTGATGCGCGGGCCTGCGCTGCTGGGTGCGCTGCTCGCCACGAGCGTCGCGAGCGCCGACGTCGTGCCGCAGATCGCCGCCCTGTTGCGCGATGCACGTCTTGGCGAAATCAGCGGCATGGCGCTGTCGACGCGTACGCCGCAGCGCCTATGGCTGCACAACGACTCGGGCACGCGGCCGGAGCTGTTCGCGCTCGACACCGACGGCCGGCTGCAGGCTCGCCTCGTCCTGAGCGGCAGCAAGCCGGTCGACTGGGAAGACATGGCCGCGTTCGAACTCGACGGGAAATCCTACTTGCTGATTGCCGACACCGGCGACAACGGCGCGGTGCGCAAGCGCAGTGAACTTCTCATCGTCGAAGAACCGGCGTTCGATGACGGCGGCGGCGAAAAGCCGCTGACCGCCTCGCCAGCCTGGCGCATCGGCTTCCGCTACGCCGACGCGCCGCACGACGTCGAGGCCGTCGCCATCGACGCGCTGAGCGAAACCGTACTGCTGCTGACCAAGCGCACGTCGCCGCCGCAGATCTGGTCGCTGCCGCTGCGTCCGGGCAACCGCACCGATCTCGTTGCTCAGCCCGTCGGCAGTCTCGCCGTGCCGCAGGAAGCGGTGCCGGCGGTGAATTTTGAGCGCCGCCTGCAGCCCGGTCGCCCTACGGGTTTTGCGATCAGCCGCGACGGCCGCAGCGCAGCGGTGCTCACGTATGCGTCGGTCTGGCTGTATCGCCGCGCCGACGGCGAGCGCTGGACGCAGGCGCTCGGCCGCACGCCGCAGGTGTTTCCTTTCGGATTGTTGGCCCAGGCCGAAGCGATCGCGATCGATGCCACGGGTGCGCGCGTTTTCGTCAGCGGCGAACGCTGGCCGGCGCCGTTGCTGCGGCTCGATCTGCCGCCGATACCCACGACGCCTTAGCGACTCCGCCTGCGTTTCCGGGGGCGCAGACGGTTCAGGCCAGCCACTCGGCAAGTTCGCTGCGCCGCCCGAGTACCTGCTGCGCCAGCGCACGCCCGCAGAGGGCGCCGAAGATATTGCCGGTACCGTTGTACGCGCCGGTGACGAATAGCTGCGGTGACAGCGCGCCGAACTGCGGCAAGCCGCGGGTCGTGAACGCGACCTGCGCCGACCAGCGGTGCGTGATCGCCGCGCGCGTGCCCAGGGTGTCGCGCAGCAGGTGTTCCAGATGCGCCTGTACGCGCGACGAGACGCCGCCATCGTGTCGCCATTCGGCGTCGCCGCCGATATCGCGGCCGCCGCCTAGCACGACGCGGCCGTCGACGAACTGCTGCCAGTAATCGTGGCCGTCGCGGTAGTACACCGGGCGCGTCAACCTGAGTTCGCACGCGCGCGCGGTCGCAAGCATTTGCAGCCGCGCCGAGCGCACGTCGCCAGCGAGCTGCGGCAACAGGGTTTCCAGGCCGCCGTCGACCGCAACGAGCACGCATTCGGCATGCACACGGCCGTGCGCCGCATCGACGCGGCCCGCCTCGACGCGCCGTACCGGCGTGTCACCGTACAGGGCCACGCCGCCGCCTCGCAGACGCGCGGCCAGTGCACCCCAGTGCAGTGCGGGATCGAAAACGCCGTCGTCGGGAATCAGCACGCCGCGACCCTCAGCACCGAGATAGGGCTCGGCGGCGAGGCCGTCGCGCTGCATCGCCTCGATCTGCCGCAAACAATCCGCTTCTTCCTCGGCGCTGGCGGCGATGCGCAGCGAACCGGTGCGGCGACAGCTCGAATCCGGCTCCGCAAAGCGCGCATCGAGTTCGCGTCGCGTCAGGGTGTAGATGCCCAGCGCGCGTTCGCGGCCGAAACGCGCGACCGCGTCGTGATGGAACTGGGCCAGACCCGCGAGCAGGAAACCGCCGTTCGCACCGGCCGCACCGGCGGCGACGCGACCCGCGTCGATGCCGATCACGTCGACGCCGGCCGCGTGCAGCTCCTCGATCGCACTGAGTCCGCTGCCACCCAGGCCGACGACACAGACCCCGGCACGCCGCTCGCCGCGTAGCGGTGGCAGCGACAAGTCACGCCCGTCGCGCCAGACCGAATCATCCGCCTGGATTTCCTGCTGCACGCGTTCGCTCCGGTTGTCAATCGCGCGAGTATCGCGGAAGGCCCGCGCGAGTGAACAGGCGTCGACGACGGACCGGCGGGGACGGTGGTTTCGCACGGCAGCAGTGGATTCCTTCTTGGCAGACTGATATCAAATTGATATCTTTCCGCCACACCTCAGGAGCCCCGTCATGAACGAAACCACCGCCTGGTCCCTTCCCGGAATCCCTTTCCTGCTCGCGCTGCTGGCCGGCTTCGTCGGGGCGGTCTTCGTCTTTGTCGACGGCGCCTCGTCGCGCGATCCGGCCGGTCCACTGGCCGGGATGCTGCTGTTCGGGCTGTTGATTTTCCTGTCCAAAGGCTTTTTCCAGGTGCACCCGAACCAGGGCAAGGTCATGCAGTTGTTCGGCCGCTATTCCGGCACCGTGCGCCATCCCGGCCTGCGCTGGACCAATCCGTTCTACGCCAAGCGCATGTTGTCGCTGCGCGTACGCAACTTCGAGTCGTCCCGCCTCAAGGTCAACGACAACGACGGCAATCCGATCGAGATCGCCGCTGTCGTGGTCTGGCAGGTCGTCGACACGGCCGAAGCGGTGTTCCAGGTCGAGGATTATGAGAATTTTGTACAAATACAGTCCGAGTCGGCCCTGCGCGAGATGGCAACGAGCTATCCCTACGACTCGCACGATACCGGCGCGCCGAGCCTGCGCAGCCACGGCAAGGAAGTGAACCAGCATCTGCGCGACGAGATCCAGGAACGCCTCGGCAAGGCCGGCGTGAACGTGGTCGAAGCGCGTATCACGCATCTGGCCTACGCCCAGGAAATCGCCCAGGCCATGCTGCAGCGCCAGCAGGCCGGCGCGATCATCGCCGCGCGTACGCGCATCGTCGAAGGCGCGGTCAGCATGGTGGAAATGGCGCTGGAGCAGCTCAGCGTGCGCGGCGTGGTCAATCTTGACGAGGAGCGCAAGGCGGCGATGGTGTCGAACCTGCTGGTCGTGCTCTGCGGCGAACGCGGCACCCAGCCGGTCGTCAACGCCGGCACCCTGCACCACTGACCGCCGCCGTGAGCGAGAAGAAAGCCTTTCCGTTGCGCATCAACGCCGTCGTGCTCGAAGCCGTGCAGGCCTGGGCGGACGACGAACTGCGCTCGCTCAACGCGCAGATCGAATACGTGCTGCGCGAAGCGCTGCGCAAGAGTGGGCGCCTCAAGGGCGCCGCGGGCGGCGAAGCCAAGAAATCCGACTGAAATCGGAACACCCACGAACCCACGCCGGTTTCTCGCCGGTGCGTTAGACGGGTAACCAGCAACGCCATGCTCGAAAACCGCCCACTGCGCGTCGGAACCCTGCTCTGGCTACTGGCTATGAGCGGTGTCGTCGCGCTGACCGTCATAGTGCTGCCGCAAGTCATCGCGAGACTGCCGCAGCGCGTGCCGCTCGGGCTACCGCTGGCAGCGGCGGCGAGCCTTGTTCAGAACGCCTTGATCGTCGCGGCTGCGGTCTGGCTCGGCATCGCACTCGGGCGTCCGCTCGGCCTGTCGGCGCCGGCGCTCGAAGCCGCCGCATCGGGTGGCGATATCGTCCGGGCACTGAAGCCTCAGCTCGCGCCAGCACTGCTCGGCGGTGTCGCCGCAGGCGGACTTCTGCTGCTGGCGATTCGCTGGACGCCCGCCGCTCTCGTCGACGCGGGCCGCGGCCTGGAGATTCCCCTGCTCGTCAGGATTCTCTATGGCGGCGTCACCGAGGAGACGCTCATGCGCTGGGGGCTCATGACCGCGCTGCTCTGGCTGTCCTGGCGCTTCCTGCAGCGCGGCGAGGGAATGCCGCGCCAGCGCTACGTCTGGGCCTCCGCCCTCATCGCCTCTGTGGCGTTCGGCGTACTACACCTGCCGGCAGTCATGGCGATCGGCGTGGAGCTGAGCGCGCCGGTCGTCAGCTTCGTCGTCGTGGGCAACAGCCTGCCGGGACTTCTGTTCGGCTACCTGTATTGGCGCTATGGACTCGAGGCCGCGATAGGCGCACACGGTCTTGCCCACGTCGTCGCCACGCTGGCAGTCGCCCTCTAGGCAACGCCGGGGTCCGGCTGGCGCCGCGGCAAAGCCGACTGCGACAATGCCGCCGTGAACTACCCGCCTTCACTCCCCGGCAGTCCGCTGCCGCCCGCCACAGCCGATCGCGAGCAGCGTAGACGTCTGCTGGCGCACGCGCGCGACCTCGGCATCCCGCCCGACTACGGCCGAGAACGCCGGCTGCGCCAGATCGCCGAACCGCGCGCACTGCGCTTCGTCGGTTTCGATATCCACGAGCGTCCGCAGTGGCTCACGCCACGCGCCGCAGCGGCCTGGCTGCGCATGCGCCAGGCCGCTGCGGCGGGACAGGTCGAGTTGCAACTGGTTTCGGCGTTCCGTTCGGTCGAGTACCAGGTAGGTCTCATCGAGCGCAAGATGGCGCGCGGTCTCGACATGGCGCAGATCCTTGCCGTCAGCGCCGCGCCCGGCTACAGCGAACATCATTCCGGCCGCGCCGTCGATATCACGACGCCGGGCTTCGCCGCGCTGGAAGAGGAATTCGAGCAGTCGCCGGCATTCCGCTGGCTTGCACACCATGCGGCAGCATTCGGGTTTGCGCTGTCGTTTCCACGCGGCAATCCGCACCGCATTGCCTACGAGCCCTGGCACTGGTGCTGGCACAGGTAGGGTCTTTTTCGGATCGGGAAAAATCGCTCTTCAGGAACGACCAATCTGTTCCCTGGCACGAAAATCGGCATCGACGCGTCCCGTCGTATCAACGACGCTGCCAGGGAAGCCTCGTGATTCGATCGTCACGCATGTTTTTGTGTGCCGCTCTCGGCGCGCTTGCGCCGAACGTCGTCGCGCAGGATCGCAACCGGCCCGACGGGTGCACCGCACGGACCAACATCTGGATAGTCGTGGATGCGCAGCAAGCGCGCGGTTCGAAAACTCAGGTCTGCCGCAGCTACACATTGACGATCTCCGGGCCGCCAGGCTGATCCTTCGGTCACGGCAGGCTCGCACTTACCGCGCGAGCCTTTCCATCTCCGGCAGCAGCTCCGCGTACGCTTTCCAGCGCCCGACCGAACTTGCGTAGACGCCCTGGCGCGCCTGCCATACGCTGGCCGTCGCGATCGCGTCGCGCGGTGCATCGGCGCTGCGCGCAGGCTTTTCCGCCGATGCCGGAATCTTTTCCGCAGGAGGCGCCAACAATCCGAGGAAGGTGAACAGCCGTTTCATGTTGGCCGCGGTGTTGCCGACGAGGCTTTCATAATCGAGTTCCAGCACGCGCAGCGGCAACACCTTGCGCCAGTGCTCCATCAGCGTCTGGTAGCCGCGCGCGTAGGCGCCGATGTCGCCGAAGTCGTAGGCCCAGTTCATGTCGTCGTGGGCGAAATGCTGGCTCCACAGCGACAGCGCGGTATCACGCAGGTCGCGCCGGCAATGGATGATGCGCGCGTTCGGGAACATCGCCGCGATCAGGCCGAGGTGGCGGAAATTCAGCGGGTTCTTGTCGACGTAGCAGCGCACCGGCGGCTCGTCCTGACGCAGCTGGCTGCGATACAGGTGCGCCGCGGTCGCGAGCGCGCCGGCCCCCGGTGACGGACCGAGTTGCGCCGCCAGTGCGGCGATCCAGTTCAATTCACTGCGGTTGCAGACGTCCGGATGCTTGGCCAACTGGCTCGCGACGAGCGTGGTGCCCGAGCGCGGCAGGCCGACGATGAACACCGGCACGAGACGGTCGTCCGCCGGCAGTGGCAGCGGCACGCGGGTGCGCGTCTGCATCTCGACGAAGCGATGCCAGCCCCGCGAGTCCCACGGAAACTGCGCGCGGCAGCGCTCGTTGGCCTTGCGCAGCACGTCTACCGCATGCGCCTTGTCGCCCAGGTCATCCCAGGCCTTGCCGAGACCGAACGCGGCGCAGAGCGAGGCCGCGTCGCCGAGATCGCTGCGCTGCTGTGCTTCTTCGAGCAGTTGCAGGTCCGGATCGTCCAGGCGCGAGAACTTGTGCGTGTGGGCCAGGCGAAGCCAGGCCGAAGCCTGGCGCGGATCGAGTTCCACCGCCAGGCGCAAGCGACGTCGCGCCGAGCCGAAGCGGCCCAGCACCAGCGAGATCTCGCCGGTCATGGACAGCAGCTCCGCATCGCGCGGATGAGCGTCGAGGATGGGTTGCGAGATTTCCTCGGCCTGCGCGTGGCGCTGGCATTCCTGCAGGAAACGCAAGGTGCGCGCATCCCCCATGCGCGTGCGCGCATGGCGCTGCCACAGCCCCAGCACGGTTTCGCTCGCCGCGCCGAGACGGCCCTGCTCGCGCAGCATGAAGGCCAGCGCGAGCGGCGCGTCGGCGTGACTGGGTTCGGCCGCGATGACCTCGCGGAACATCTGTTCGGCTTCACGCAGATGCCCGCTCAGGCGCAGCGCGACACCGTAGAGGTAACGCAGTGTCGTCGCCCTCGCCCAGCGGTTGAGTCCCGCTTCGAGCAGCAGCCCGGCCGGCACCGCCTGGCCACCGCGCAGCAGATCTTCGGCGCTGCTGATCCATTGCTGGATGCCGGCCTTGCCGGCTTCGAGGCGGCCGAGAAACTGCTGCAGGGCGGGTCCCAGCTGGCCCTGGCCTATGCCGCGCCGCAGGTCTGCCAGGGCGACGGCATATTGTTCGGAACTCAAACTCATGCGGAAGGACTGCTCGGGATGGCCGCGCGATAGCGCGGCCCGGACGCGCATTATCGTCGCGCCGTACGGGCGCACAAGCGCAGCACGTCGCGAATCCCGCCGCGACGGCAACATTTCCGACGAGGCACAGACCCGGTGCGAAGGCTGGAGCAAGCAGTTGCTCCTGGAGCCCCCATGCGTAAAGGCGGGTGAAGAGAGATCGCTCAGAACCGCAGGTTCTGATCACTCTGAACGCCCAACGGGCCGGGCGGCCAAAAGCGAAGCGGTTGTCGGGGGGGGTGGTGATGTGGTGTGGGTCACACGAGCGGCGACCA
>NZ_JAVTWC010000087.1:0-44648 GCF_032229445.1 Tahibacter sp. | reverse complement strand
TTCTGATCACTCTGAACGCCCAACGGGCCGGGACGAAGAGTGATCGCCCAGAACCACAGATTCTGATCACTCTGAACGCCCAACGGGCCGGGCTCGCCAGATGCCCGCGTAGCAGGTATTTGGCGCGGTTGTGGAGATCGGGTGCCAGGTAGAAGTGCGGTAGCGCCAGGAATGGTACTTGCGGGACAGGACACTGGACGTCGGCAGCACAAGGGGGCACGGTGGCAGGGCGGCCGCGAGATTCGCGGCGTGTGATCGGGCGGGCTAGGCCGGGCGTGATGACGACTGCGACGGCGCTATGCCTGCCACGTGATGAGCGCGCAATGGTGTCGATAGTGCCGCATTTGCGTTTCGCTGCGGCTGTGCCGGCTGCACTCCTGGTTGCGCGCCTCGTGACCGGGATGCGCGCACTACCGGTGGCATCGCGTGGCATGGCCGCGGACGCGTGTCGTCAATCCGGGTTGCTCCGCATTCGGTGGACTTCGGTGCGCTTCCCGACCAAGTGCATCTCGCGTGCCGTCAGGGTGCCCGCGGCACGGAAACGTGCCGCTCGCGATCAGCGCGTGAGCGAATGATCCGGGCAGACGAATCCGGGCCCGCGCCGGTCTCGTCGACTCGAATCCGACAAAACGACGGTTATTCGAGATCACATAATCAGATGAGGTAGTGAATGTCTTCCCGTCACGATGTGTCCGAACTTACCCCACAGCAACTGCAAGCCCTGGCGGATCGGCTGCTGCGTCAACGCAAGACGGCGGCTGCGCCGACGGCGAGCATTCCGGACGAAACGCCGACGGCACTGAGCTACGCGCAGGAAGCGTTATGGCTGGTGGAGCGACTCGGCACGGGCGTGCGGGCGTACAACGAGACGATGACGCTGCGGCTCGAAGGTGAGCTGGACGTCGGCGCGCTCGAGCGCAGCCTGTCCGCGGTCGTGCAACGACACGGTGCGCTGCGTGCGCGTATTGACGTGAGCGACGATGGGTCGCCGCATCAGGTCATCGAGCCGGCGCGGCCGATCACGCTGGAAGTCCTGGACCGGCCAGATATCGACGACGACGGCTTGCATGCCGAACTGCATGCACTCGCCGACCGCGCATTCGATCTGGCACAGCCGCCGCTGTTTCGGGCTACCCTGGTACGCATCTCACCCAGATCGCATGTGCTGCTGTGGAACGTGCATCACATCGTATGGGACGAGTGGTCGGTGCAACTGTTCCTGATCGAGTTCGGCGCGCATTACGCGGCGTTCGTGCAAGGGCAGCCCGGTCCCGGGCTGGCGCCGGTCGCGCTGCAGTACGTGGATTTCGTCGCCTGGCAGCGCGGTCACATGACGCAGCAATCGCTCGAACAGCAGCGCGCCTACTGGCGTGGCTGCCTGGCTGGCGCGCCGGCGCTGCTGACCTTGCCGATCGACCGTGCACGACCGGCGCGCCGGACGTTTCTCGGAGGCAACCATTACTTCGAGTTGCCGGTGCGCGTGGCGACGTTGCTCGAAGCGACGTCGCGCGCGGCCGGCGCGACCCTGTACATGACGCTGCTCGCGTTGTACCAGGTCCTGCTGGCGCGGCTGAGCGGCAGCGCCGACATCGTCGTTCGATCGCCGACTTCCGGACGCACGCATCCGCAGGTCGCCGGGGTGATCGGGCTGTTCGTCAACATGCTGCCACTGCGGAATATCATTCACGGCGATGTCACGTTCGCCACGCAACTGGACCAGGTGCGCCTGGGCACGCTGGACGCGCTGGGCAATCAGACGTTTCCCTACGAATGGCTCGTCGCCGAACTGGTACGCACGCGCGACCTGTCCTACGAGCCGATCGCTCAGGTGGATTTCGTGCTGCGCGAAGAGCATGAGGCCGGCGGTACGCTGCCGGGCATTGCCGTGCTGCCGCTGGAAACGCTGCATTCGGGAGCGATCAATGATCTGACCTGGATCGCGCGGCCGGATGCGGGAGGCATGCGATGTGAATTCGTATACGCGACCGACCTGTTCGATCCGGTGACGGTGCAGGAATTCGGCGAGCGTCTCATACGGCTCGCCCGCAGCGTCGTCGACGAGCCGGCTGTGCGCCTGGAACAGATCGATCTGCGCCTGCCTTACGACGAGGCCGTTGCCCGAGCCCGCTATCCGCTGACGGCCGTGCAGCAGATCCGCTGGCGGCAGATCGACGATGCGGCCGCGACGACGGTCCCGCGCATGATCTGCGTCATCGTCGAACTGGCGGAAGCCGTGGATCCGGTGCGGCTCGCGCAGGCGGCGAACGCGCTGTCGGCACGAACGGAGGCGCTGCGGCTGCGTTTCGAAGCGGTCGCGCCCGGACGCGTGCTGCAGCAGGTCGCTGCCGCCGTACCCGTGGAACTCTCGCAGGTGGACGTGTCCGTCGCGCCCGACGTGGAAGCGGCTGCGACGGCGGCGATCGAGGCGTTCGCGCGATGCGACGCGGGCATACTCGATGCGGCCGCCTTCGACGGACTGCTGGTCAAACTGGGTGATGCGCGATTCCGTCTTGGCTTCCGCTATCACCCGCTGGCGTTGGATTCGGCACAGGCCGACGCGCTGACGCGACAGTGCCTCGCCGACTATGCATCGGCGTCGCCGGTAGCTGCGCCGGGCGGATCGCTGCGACGGCACTGGCATGTCGAGACGGAGTGGTACTACGGCCCGCGGTCGGGAGCGGCGCAGGATTTCTGGCGCAGCGTGCTGGCCGATTCGGTCGCGGTCACGTTCGCCGCGGGCAGCAGTCGCCAGCCCTTGTCGGCACCGGTCCGTATCGGCGGCGATCTGCCGGCAGCACTGACCGACGCAATCGGCGCCTATGCCGGCGCAGTGGATTGCAGCGTCGCCGATCTGATGTTCGCGTTGATCGCCCTGTACGTGCAGCGGGCCACCGGCACGCAACGGCCGCGGGTAGGTTCGTCGGTGACGATTGCGGCGGCGCACGATGTCGTGGCGGCTACGCAGGCGTTTGTGCCGGTCGTGGTGGTCGCGGAGGCGGCGGCCGCGGTGGGCGCCAACGTGCAGAGCGTTCTCGCACAGCGACGACAGTCCACCGGGTACGCACGCGACTACGCGCCGCTGCAAGCCGGGCTGCTCGCCGACGACGAAGAGGCGTTCCGCGTCGCGATCGACGTCGAGGGCGGCACACCCGAGGCGCGCGGCGGCGTGCAGGTGCAAGCGGCCGACCGGCACGACCTGACGATCAGCTATGGGCTGGATGATGCCGGGCGCTGCATCGGGCTGTCGCTGCATGCCTATCCTGGTCAGCACCAAGTCTGGGAACTGGAGTCGGTGCTCGCCGCGCTGACGAGCTTCCTGCGCAGCGTGTGCACGGCGACGCCGGCGCTGCCGTTGCAGCGGGCGGACATGATGACGGCGCAGGAACGCGAGCGGTTGCTGGCCCAGGTATGCGCACCGCAGTGCGTCGATGTCGGCACCGAGTGGGTCCACGAGCAGTTCACGCGCCAGGCGTGCCTCACGCCGGACGCAGTCGCGGTGCGTATCGGGACCCAGGAGATCACCTACGCGCAATTGGAGGAGCGCAGCAACCGCTTCGCCGGTTACCTCGTGCGGCGCGGGGTCGGGGCTGACTGTGCGGTCGGGCTGTTCCTCGAACGATCGATCGAACTGCTGGTGGCGATTCTGGGCACGCTCAAGGCCGGCGGAGCGTATCTGCCGATCGATACCGAATCGCCTGATGCGCGCATCGCCTACGTGCTCGGCAATTCGAAACCGACGTTGCTGATCACGACGGCGGCGTTTGCGCAGCGGCTCAAACCGGTCGTTCCGGATACGCTGATCTGCGCGATCGACAGCGTGGATTTTTCCGGCAGCCCCATTACCCCGGTGGTGCGCGTGCACGGCGAGCAGCTCGCCTATGTGATGTACACCTCCGGCTCGACCGGCCAACCCAAGGGCGTGGAAATATCCCATGCGGCGCTGCTCAACTGCATTGCGTGGATGCAGGCGGAATACGGCCTGGGTGCGGGCGATCGCGTGTTGCAGAAGACCCCGTACACGTTCGACTTCTCGGTCTGGGAACTGCTCTGGCCGCTGATGACCGGTGCGCGCCTGGTGCTGGCAAGGCCTGGCGGACACCGCGACGCGGAGTACCTCTACGGGCTCATTCGCAGCGAAGGGATCACGCTGACGCATTTCGTGCCGTCGATGCTGGCTGCGTTCCTGACGCAGGCACCGACGCTGGACTGTCCATCGCTGCGTCACGTGACCTGCGGCGGCGAGGCGCTGCCCGCAGCACTCGTCGAGCGCTTCTTCGCCGCGCATGCGGGCGCGCGTCTGCACAATCTCTACGGGCCTACGGAAGCCACTATTCAGGTCAGCTATTTCGAGTGCCTGCGCGAGTCGGCGTCGAGCGGCGTGCCGATCGGGCGTCCGATGTGGAACACGCGCCTGTACGTGCTCGACGAACAGCTGCAGCCGGTTCCGCTGGGCTTCATCGGTGAGCTCTATATCAGTGGCGCCTGCGTCGCGCGCGGTTACCGCAACCGCCCTGACCTGACCGCGGATCGCTTCGTCGCCGACCCGTTCGCCGGAACGGCGACCGCCCGCATGTATCGCACCGGAGACTTTGCGCGCTATCGCGCAGATGGTCTGCTCGACTTCCTCGGCCGCTGCGACCAGCAGGTCAAGATACGCGGCGTGCGCATCGAGCTCGGGGAAATCGAGGCGCTGCTCGCGCAGCACGCGAGTGTGAAGCAAGCCGTCGTGCGGCCGCTGGCACGCGACGGCGACGTACGCCTCGTCGGCTACGTGATTCCCCGCGACGGCATGAGCGTATCGCCCGACGTGTTGCGCATGCATCTCAAGCAGCACCTGCCGGAGTCCATGCTGCCGTCCGCGTTCGTGTCGCTGGCGGCGTGGCCGGTGACGGCCAACGGCAAGCTCGATCACCGCAGTCTGCCGGCACCCGATGCCGGCACGCAGTCGGCACGCGAGTACGAACCACCGCAGAGCGGCACCGAGGCGAGTCTCGCGTCCATCTGGTCGCAACTGCTCGGTGTCGAACGTGTCGGGCGCCGCGACAACTTCTTCGAGCTCGGCGGGCATTCGCTGCTGGGCATGCAGGCCATCGCGCGCGTGCGTGCGCGGCTCGAGGTCCCGGTGCCGTTCGAGGCGATGTTCGAATGCCGCGACCTGGAGGCGCTGGCGCGGCGCATCGACGCAATCCGCTGGTCGCGGGAGACCGACGAAAACAGCGACGACGACGTTGGCAATTCGCGCGAACGGCTCGTATTCTAGAGAATCGGCAGAAGGGAAACCGCAACATGACGGAGTGGCACGAGCGATTGCAGCGCGCACTGGCACGCGGCAATCCCGAGGAGATGAAGGCGGCGCTGGCTGAAGTACCCGGCAACGTGTTGTATATGGCGGTGCCGATGCTGTCACGCATGGCAGAAGAAGCGACGCGTCGCAACGAGGTCGAGGAGGCGCTGACCTATCTGAACCAACTGGTAGAGGTCGAGCCCGACTCGGTCCGCTGGCGGCTCGACCGCGCGAATCTCAACCGCAAACGCGACGAGCCGGTGCTGATCATCGAGGACGCTACGCATGTCGCGGGGCTGGAACCCGACAACTGCGTCGCGGCGCGGCTCCTGGCCGAAGCGCATGACGGGCTGCGCAACGCGCGCGAGGCCGTGGACGCCTACCGCAAGCTGGCCGCGCTGGAGCCCGACGACGAGGCGGTCCGGCAACGCCTCGACTACTTTCAGAAGCAGTTGCGCAAGGACGAGGTTCTGCAGCAGGTGCTGGACCCGGAATCGGCGGCCCAGCAACCGCCGCCCGTGATCGAGCCGCCGCCGGCGACGCGATTCGATCCGAGGCTGCTGCTCGACCCGGCGATACCATCGTCGATGAACCCGGCGATGGTGGCGGGCCTGAAGCAGCACCTGTGGCGCTACAGCATCCATCATTCGGCGCGCAACTCGCTCGAGCGTCTGGAAGACGAGCGCTGGCTGCAGACCTGGGATGACGCGCTGGCCGCGACGGCGGGCGGCCGCGTGCTGCTGCACGGCAGCGAGTTAGGCATTTTCGCGGTGCGCGCACTGGTGCACGGCGCTGCACATGTGACCGTGGTGGAACCCTCGGCGCTGGACGCGCGCATCGCGTCCGGCGTGATCCAGAAGCACCTGCTCGCAGGTTGGCACGCCAGGCACGGCGCGGACGTGCCGTCGTGGACCGAGGAGGAAAGGCGCGCATCGTTTGAGCAGTTCGCTGCGGCGATCGACGTGCTCGGCCCGGCTGAACTGCAGCCCGCCGACTACGACTGGCTCGTGTTTCCGAATCTCGACCACACGCTGCTCGGTACCGGCATCGTGCGTACGATTCGCGGCTATCGCGAACGCGGCGCGACAAAGCTGCGCGTGTTGCCGCGCAAGGCGCGCGTGTTCGCCATGGGCGTGCAGTGGGCGTATCCGGGTACCGGATTCGACCTCCAGGCGCTGAGCGGATTGCGCTGGGCGCCGTATCCGCAGCCGCTGGATCTGTCCGAAGCATGCTGGACCGCGCTGACCCCGGCGAGCGAAGTGGGCGAGATCGATCTGGAAGACTTCGTCGAGCAGGTCTGGTCGCGCGAACTGCCGGTCGTGCAGCAGGGTAGGCTGGATGCGATCGTGTTCTGGTTCGATCTCGATCTGGGTGGCGGGCGCCTCGATACGTGTCCGGGCAGCGGTCTGACGAGCGTGAGGCCCGCGGTCCAATATGCCGATTCGGCTGTGCTTGATGTCGGCTCGACAGTGGCGCTGCGCATCCATGTGGATACGTCGCGGATCTATTTCGAAACCGTTCCTGCCGCGAGCGAACTGCGTTCGGGCGCGCTGCCGAGCTGGTACTTGCCGATGGTCGTGGACGAGGGGAGAAATTCTGCATATCGCAGCGCGCTCGCGCAGCGTCTGCAGGAACGCAGCGAGGCAGCTGTCCTGGACATTGGCGGTGGCTGCGGCCTGCTCTCGATGATGGCGGCGCAACTCGGTGCACGACGCGTCGATGCCTGCGAGCTGGACGGCGCGCTTGCCCGCGCAGCCGAAAAGGTGCTCGGCGCGAACGAGGCCGGCGAGCGCGTGCACATCATCAACAAGGATTGCCGTCACCTGAAGGTTCCGGACGATCTGCCCGGCAAGGCCGATCTCGCGGTATTCGAACTGTTCGATTGCAGCCTGATCGGTGAGGGTGTGCTGCATTTTCTCGCTTACGCACGCGAGCACCTGCTTGCGGATGATGCGATCTACGTGCCGATGGCCGGCCGCGTGCGCGCGATGCTGGTCGAGTATCGTCTCGACCGGATCTGGGACATCGATGTCAACATCCTCAATCCGTACCGCTTCTCGCCGGAATTCATCAACGTCGATGCGAACCGCATCGTGCACCGGCCGTTGAGCGAAGCCTTCGACGTCTTCGCCTTCGATTTTGCCAGCGCGTCGCCGGAACCGCAGGAGTGCGAGATCGATCTCGTCGCCAGCGCCGACGGCACCGCCGGAGCGGTGCTGTTCTGGTTCGACCTGCAGCTCGCGCCGGAGCAGTGGCTGTCGAACGCGCCGGGAGCGCCACAGTCGTTCCACTGGAAGCAGGCACTGCAGTTCCTGCCCGAAGTGCAGGTGCGCGAGGGCATGTCGCTGCCATTGACGGCCAAACACAACGGCAGCGCGCTGACGTTTCGCTGGCGGCCTGATACGTTGCCGGCAGAGTCGTACTCCAAGCTGCCGCGCTTTGATCCGAACGCGTTCCAGCAGGCGGCTCAACTGCAGGCACAGACAGCCAGCCTGTTCCAGCACTGCATGTCCGACCGTGCGGAATACGAGCGTGTCGCTCAGCTCGCGCAGTTGTTCGCGATCGACCCCGCCGCGCATGAGCTCGATCCGCGCATCGCGCAGCGTTTTGCCGCGAAGTTTCTCGCGAACGGCAGCTGAGGGCGGCATACGCCTGCGTCTGCCGAACCGGTATCCGAACATCGATCGGGAGATTCGCGCGCCGCACGCGGTCACGCTCATGTCGAGGCTCAAGACGATCTTCATGTTCTCGGGGCAGGGGTCCCAGTACTACCAGATGGGGCGGCCGCTGTATGACGGGAACGCGGTGTTCCGGTACTGGATGGATCGTCTCGACGCCTGCGGTCGGCGCGAGGCCGGCGCCTCGGCCATCGGACTGATCTACGATCCGAAGCGTACGCGCGCGGACACGTTCGAGCGCACGCCGCTCAGCGGTGTGGCGATCTTCATGGTCGAGTACGCGTTGACGATGGCGCTCGAGGCCGAAGGTCTGCGCGCAGATCTGACGCTCGGTGCGAGCCTGGGTACCTATGCTGCAGCGGCGGTCGCCGGTGCGATCGCGCCGGAAGCCGCGCTCATCGCGATCCTGCAGCAGTCGGAGGTCGTGCGGCGGCATTGCCCGCCGGGCGGCATGCTCGCCATCGTCGCCGAGCCCACGCTGTTCGACCTGCCGGAACTGTGCAGCCGTTCAGAGCTGGCCGCGCTGAATTTCTCCGGTCATTTCGCCGTCGCGGGGCTGGAGCACAACCTCGTCGCGATCGAAAGCTTTTTGAGTGCCAAGGGCGTAATACACCAGCGGGTGCCGGTGTCACACGCGTTTCATTCGCAGTGGATCGATGCCGCGCACGCGCCGCTGTTGCGCGATTTCGAAGGGTTGCCGCTGGCGCCGCTCAGAATTCCGCTGGTCTGCTGCGCACAGGCGCGCACATTCCACAGCATCCCCGACGGATTCTTCTGGTCGGTGATCCGCCGGCCGATCGAATTCCAGCGCACTGTCGCCGAACTCGTGCGGGAAGGTCCTTTTCGCTATGTCGACGCCGGTCCGTCGGGCACGCTGGCGGGTTTCCTGCGCTATTTGCTGCCGGCCGGGTCGCCGGCTCAAGTGCAGCGGGTGCTGGCGCCGTTCGGTAGCGAGATCAGGAATTTCGAGGCGGCGATCGTCGTCTGAGCGCCGCGCTGGCTTCGGCGCGCGGCGTGGCGGACGAATGCCGACGATGGCGTTTCGCCGCTGGCATGGGCAGGGTGCTGCCCCTCACGTGTTGCCACGGGACCCGGAGGTCGCAGCGGAACCCGAATAGTGTCACGCCTTCACCCCGAGCTCGCGGGCGTAGCGCTCGATGAACTCGCAGACACGGGACGTCGCATCGTCGTCGATGCGGCCTGCGACGACTTTCGCTGCCTGTGTCATATGCGCGTCTGCGACGGTGTTCGCGACGACGTGCGTGATCAGGTCCACCCGGAACTCGGCGCGATCGATGCGCGTTCCGCATCCCAGCGCGACGACGCGATCGGCATTGGCAAACTGATCGAAGGCGATCGGGCAGATGATCTGCGGCACGCCCGCACGGAAAGCCTGCGCAACGGTCCCCGCGCCACCGTGATGGATTACTGCAGAAGCGTAGGGAAACAATTGCTTGAGCGACACGTAGGGCACCGACATGCATCCGGACGGCAACGGCGAGGGCAGTTGCTCCGGGTATCGGGTCAGTACCACCAGGCGTTCGCCGATCGAGACGCAGGCTTCGATTGCATTGGCGTACAAGGCCGCGTCGGTTTGTGCGTACGTGCCAAAGGTGACCACCAGCGGGGCCTTGCCACGAGCCAGGAAATCCACCAGCTCCTCGGACAGTGCCCGACTATCGTCCTGTGACTCGAACAGATAGTGCAGTGGGATGACGTTGGCCGGGCGCTCGAGGTCGGAAGCATCGAGGAACCATTCCGGATAGAGACCCAGCGCCCGGTCGGGCGTCAGCAGCCAGCGCAGCCAGCCTTCCTGCATCGGGGGGAGTCTGATGCTCTTCCGGATACCGTTGAGCACGTCCCCGAACATCTGGTCGAACTCGCCGGCGTCGAGATGGACGCGTGGCGCATACTGGATTTCAATCAGCGGCATCTGGAATTTTTCCCGGAGGAACGGGAATCCCGCGCCAGTCATTGCGGGAGCCAATCCGATCGAATCGCCTGGAACGAATTCTTGCCAGACGAAGCGAATCGTTTCAGCTACGGCAGGCAACGCCATGTGAATCCAGGCCTTCATGTTTTCCAGATGCGGCTCGGACTCTCGCGGCAGCGTACGCCAGGAATCCCATTGCTGCTGGCTCAGCACGGCATGGGCATGTAGCCCGCTTTCGCGCACCTTGGTTTCCGCATCGGCGGTGGTCAGCACGAATACCCGATGGCCGCGTTGCTGCAGCGCGCTACCGAGCGAAATGACCGGATTGACGTCGCCCAGACTGCCAATGGCACACGCGAAAACTATCATTTGCCACTTCCTCTGAGGCGCATGTTGGCTTTCCCTGAACAAGTCTGTTGCGGTGCGCTGGCATCGGATCAGCCTATCGAGCTGGTTAACGCGTGGATCAGATGAGCGTGACCTGCGCTGATCAACCGCGGAACACGCGCGCGCTCGCCGGGAGGCGATCCTCTCTGACACGCAGACACAGGGTCCGTTGAAGGGCGCTGGTCGGACTCATCGGGCCGTTTTCTCCCGACGGACGGGCGCTGCGCCGAGCTACAGGAACGGCTTGCGGTCTCAGCGCGATAGCGCAGCCAGCGCTCCGGTACCGGCGGATTGTCGTTAGCAGCAATGTTGACCGACGCGACAATTGTCTGGACTGTGCCGGACGCCGCATGGCTGCGCAAGATCATCCGGACGCCAGGGCGCTTTTTCGCCAGCGACACGGCGACCGATCACGATTGCCTGTAGCGCCAGGTTCACGCGTAGAGGACGGCAAGCTCGAGAGCGTGTTCGGAGGCCGTGGCGAAGCTGAAGAAAAGCCGCGCACACCAGATTTGCGCCAATCCCAGCACCGCGTTCCGTGCTGTGCGCGGGCGGCTTTGGACCATGGCCAGGGCATGCTTGCGATCGAGCTTGCCATTGTTCGACTTTGGCAACGAATCCAGCCAATTGAATTCGCTCGGAATCATGTAGCTGTTCAACTTGCGCGACAGAAACGACTTCAGCTCGCGCACGGCCATGGGCGTTCCGGACATGAACGCCGTGAGTTTCTTGGTTCCGTCGACTTCGACGACAATCACGGCCGCTTCGTCTACGGCCCCGTGCGACATCAGTACCGCTTCGATCTCGCCGAGTTCGATGCGATAACCGCGAACCTTGACCTGGCTGTCCATACGCCCGTGAAATTCGAATCCGCCGTCCTCGAGCTCGCGCGCGAGGTCGCCGGTCTTGTACAGGCGTGGGCCGCGGATGTGTGGGAAGCGATTTTCGACAAACGCCTTCGCGGTCAATTCAGGCGCCTTGTAATAGCCGGCAGCGAGCCGGATACCGGCGATGCACAGCTCACCGAGCTCACCTTTCGCTGCGAGCTCGCCGTTCTCGTCCACGACGAGCATCTGCACGTCACTGCTGTCGGGTATGCCGATCGGAATGATCATCACATCTTCGGCGGGACGCGAGTCGATCAGGTAGTTCGAGATCGTGACCGACGCCTCGGTCGGTCCGTAGAGGTTGATCAGCTTGGTGCGCAGGCCGTAGCGGTCGATCCATTGACGCACGAAGGGTGCCGGGATTGCCTCGCCCGCGAAGGCGATCCAACGCACGCGTTCGAACGTGACGTCCTCGTCCCGCATCGCCCGGATGAACTCGCCGAACATCGACGGCACGAAGTGAACGACCGTGATCTGGCTCTCGACGAGCCATTCGGCGAGCGCCCATGGGTTTTGCAGCACGTTCTTGCTGGCCATGTACACCGTCGCGCCGGCGAACAGCGGCGGAAACAGTTCGGCCATCGACAGGTCGAAACAGCACGAGGCCATCTGCGAGCACCGGTCGCCTTCCCTGATGTCGAGCGCCTTGCGTTGCCAGTCGAAGCGGCTCGTCATGCCGTCGTGGCGCAAGGCGACGCCTTTGGGGTGGCCTGTGGAACCCGATGTGTAGAAGATGACCATGAGGTCCGTCGGCGCGACGACGACGTCGGGTGGCGCCTGCGGCGCCTGATCCAGGTCGTTGCGGCCCAGACGGCGATACGGAAGCCGTTCGAGTGCTCGCTCCGCGCTGGCGGCGACATCGTCCAGAAACAACAACGTCTTCAGTGTTGCCAGCGGCGTGTTTTCCAGAAACAGGGCCGAGTAGGTCTCGGTGACCACGCTCGACTCGGTAACCAGCGCCTCGACTTCGGCGTGGTCGAGTATGTAGCGCACGCGATCGGCGGGAAACTCCGGATCGACGGGCACGTAGACACCGCCTGCCTTCACGATGCCGAGCAGGCCGGCGAGCAAGCGAGGGCCGCGCAGCGTCAACAGTCCGACACGGGTCCCGGTCTCGATGCCGTGGGCACGCAAGGTATTGGCGATCCGGTTGGAAAGCCGATCCAGCTCCGCGTAGCTGAGCTGCTCGTCCTTGCCGGTCACCGCCGGCAGATCCGGGGTCAGGCAAGCCTGGTGCATGAACGCCTTGTGCGGCGTGTCAGGAGTCTGTGAATCCATCGGGATAGTGCCCCTCAATGACGGAAGCCATTTGTGCCAGCGTTCGGCAGGCAAGCAGTGCATCTCGATCCAGCGTCTTGAGACTTCGCGAATACAGATGTGCGGCGAGACGGACGCGCTGCAGTGAATCGATGCCCAGATCGCCTTCCAGGTCGAGGAAAAGCTCGTCGGGCGCAATCTCCAGGTGCATCGTCTCGGCTGCGATATCCAGCAGCTGCGTAGCGACTTTGCCCAAGTGGCCGGTGGGTGCCGGTGACGCGTCGGTGGAAAGATCTGAGGACGGCGCGGTCGGGTTCGCGTAGGTTTCCAGCTCCCCTGCACAGCGATCCAGGAAGCGCTCGATCAGCTGGACGTCGAAATATGGGCTGTCGAACACGAAAAACAGCATCAGGCGCTCGCCGAAGATCAGGAACTGGCATTCGAGAGAGCCGGCAGGATTGGTGCCGCCCGTCCGGATGCGCGCGACCTGTACGTCCTTGCCCGCGGGACCGAAGCGGGCGTGCCCGAGAAACGAAAGGTGCAGGTTGGCGCGCTGGGTGTCGGTAGCGTCGCCGGGCGTCTGCTCCGGAACCGCGCCTCCGACCAGCGGAACCTTTTTCACCTGGTCCGCGAACACTCGGGCGAGCGCGCGATCGAGACCCGAATTGAGTCTCTTGTGAGCCTGCGCGTGAACCGCCGCAAGGACATCCTCGAATCGCACATCGGGATCGGGCACTTCGAAATCGGTTGGCGCACACTGGGCGAAGCCGGCAAAGACGCCATCAAATGCAACGTCCGGATAGTTCGTGCCGCTGGTTGCAAGCTGTATGGCGATGTTTTTCGGGTGCGGATGAACCGCCATGGTCCTGAGAAACGCCGCCAGCATCACGGAGTTCATCGAGCAGTTCAGTTCGGCCGTCTTTTTCAGCAGCGCGGAAGTCGCTTTCTCGTTCAGTGCCCGGGAGCGGACCTCGAATCGCCGTTCGGATACCGAGGCCTTGCTCCGGTTGGGATTCCACAGGCACATTCTGGAATACGCAGGCGGCCTTTCCAGTTCGTCCTTTACGAGTGCGAGTTCCTCGACCGTCGGCTGGTAGCGGCCGATTCGCGCCAGCCTGTCGGCGTACTCTCCGACGCTGATGGCAGGTGCGAGCCGCGCCGCGCGCCCGGCTAGCCGGGCCGTGTAGATCTCGAGAAACTCCCCGAGCACCAGGACCTCGCCCAGCGCGTCCGCGATCGCGTGGTCGCCGGCGAAGAACAGGTGCAGTTCATCGTCAGCGACACATTGCATCGAGAAATGGTGTAGTGGCCAGTGATCGAACTGCCACTCCACGTGGCCCAGTCTCTGGAATTCACGTCGGACGCACAGTTCCTGCTCGTCTCGGGCAAGTCCACGCAGGTCCTCGAATGTCATGGCTGGCGGTTGGACGTTCTCCAGAATCGATGCGCGGCCGGCGCCGAGCGTCGTCGCCTGCTTCGGAATCTCCAGGCACAGGCGCAAGCCCGGATGGCGCTCGACGAGTTCCCCCCAGGTTGCCTGCGCAACATCGGGGTCGAATGCGCTGCGGAACTGGATTCCCATGCAGATCGCCACCGCGTCCCGCGGCTTGTTGAGGAGCAGCCTGAGGTACTGGTAGTCGAGCAGCCGGGCAGGGTGGCGAACGGCGCCTTCGGGAACGGGCTGCTGGTAGACGCGCGGACCGCCACGACGATTTTCTGCAATCTTCAGACTTGGCGTCGACATGCGGGCGTCTCGGGCTCACGATGGGGAACGACCACGCAGGCCGGAGTAGCCATCAGTGATTTTCCACTCAAGGCCTATGGGTCGTTGATTCGTCGTCGCTGATTCGTCTGCCAATCCGGAGCCTGTCCGGATGCCGGGCAGGAGGATATAGCAGAGGCTTTGACTGCAACAAGGTCGTTGAACGAATGCGTGACGTACGCCACCGGGCGACGCGGGAGCGATCAGGGTTGTCGGGGTGGTGACCGGCGTCTGAGTGCCGCACTCAGCTCGACCGGTGTCGCGGAGAGCGGACAGGCGATCTGCGGCAGGGCCGGTTGCAGCACGAGGCGCGGAGCTTCGACAAAACGCTGTTCCAGGCACAGCGACACCAGATAGTCCGGGCTGGGTTGCAGTTGCCAGAAGGTCCAGCGCTGCGGCGCCTCGTCGAGGTCCGGGTCGGTGTCGAGCAGGACGGTCGCTTCCGAGGGATACGAGAAAGTGAACCGGTCCAGCGGAATCGACAGCCCCATGCCGCACGCCTTGATGTAGGACTCCTTCAGCGTCCAGTACTCGAAAAAACGGTGCTGCTGCCGCGCCGGCTCGAGTGTGCGTAGCTCGCGCGCTTCGTCGCGCGAAAAGAACCGGTCGGCGACTTCGATCGGCGCTGCACGCGATGTGACGTTTTCGACATCAACACCGACGGCGGCTTCGCGGGTAAGCGCGAGCGTGATGAGGCTGTGGGTGTGCGAGAGGTTGAAGTGCAGCGCGCAGGCGTCACCGTGCCTGGCGGCGATGGCCGGGCGGCCGTAGTCGTTCACGGTGAATCGCCAATCGGCAGCCGGTATCGGCATGTAGCGCGACAGCGTCGAGCGGACCAGCGCCCGCGTGACCAGGTAACGCAGGCGATCGCGCTCGAAGTGGAAGCGCGCCATCTGTACGCGTTCCTCGTCGGTGAGCAACTCGCGATAGCCGGCCGGCAGGTCCGAACTGGCGAACCGGTCGTAACAGGCCAGCCACAGGTGCACTTCGCCCGGCGCCAGCGTGAGCATCAGTCAGCCGTCCAGGATCGCCGTCAGGCGCTTTGCCGTAATGCGATCTTCGTGGGGGTAGCCGAAGGCGTTGTTGATATAGATGACGCCGTCGATCAGTCGTTGGCGATTGATGTGGCTGTGTCCGTAGACGTGCATCTGCGACTTCAGGCGGCGCAACTGCGTGTCTATGTGAGTCGACCCCAGCACCGGGAACAGCATGCGGTGCTCGGCGGGAAGCGAACTCGGCAGAAGGTCGATCCGCGGCACGAAGTGTGAAAACGTGACCACGCGCTCGATGCCCTCTGGCACCCAGGTCTGGTTCAACGCGCCGAAATGAAGACTGATTTCCTGCGCGTGAAATCCGTCGGGCCAGCGGCACGCGACAAAGTCCATCCAGGCGGCGCGCAAGGTGTCGCTGGGCGTGCCGAACGTATAGTCGTACCAGCTGAACAGGGGCACGATGTACAACAAGTCGCGGCGGAACGGCTGCATCGACACGCCGGCGTCTTCGGCAACGACGGCAACTTCGCGGAACTTGTCGAAGGAGGTCTTGCCCGGCGTGTCGCGCAGTACCCACAGGTCGTGGTTGCCGGGCACGAACAGGACCTGACCGAAGCATCGCGCGAACTGGTGCAGGCACCAGCTCAGCGTGGACAGCTGGTCGCTGACATCTCCCGCGAGGATCAGAACGTCGTCGCGGTATTCGACGGTCGAAAGATTCTCCACCCAGCGCGCATTGCTGTCGTAATCGACGTGTATATCGGAAAGAGCGAATACGCGCATCGCGGACAGCAGTCACAAGGCCGGCATGGAACACCGAGTCTATCAAGCTGTCGCGAGCCCGCGGACGTTGAGGTCGCGATTCGTGCGCCCGCCGTGTGTCCAGTCGCGTTTGCGCGGTCGGGTGTTGCGCTGAGGTGACACAGGCCGGTAAGCCCGGCACTTCCGACGCGCGAACGTTGCGTACCCGGAGACTGATTCACGGTGCGGAAAATAGGGGCAACCGCAGGTTTCTGGACATTGCGATACTCGTCGGGACGGTGATAGAGTCATCGAGCCGCGATCGACGACACGTCGCTTGCGAAGTGACGGTGCCGGGGGGCGCTTCGTCAATCTGCAACATCTGTGTGAGCTGGCAGTTCCTGCATGCATCCTGATCATGGACGAGATCCGGTAGCGAGCAGGATGTCGTCGCGGGAAAGTTAGCTAGGGGGTAGTCGATGGTTGCGTTTGTTTTTCCCGGCCAGGGATCGCAGAAGCGTGGCATGGGAGAGGATCTTTTCGATCTCAAGGAATATACGGCGGCCGAGCGGGAAATCGACGAACTCGTCGGTTATTCGATGCGCCGACTGTGCAAGGAAGACCCGCAAGACCAGCTGAAAGATACGCGCTACACGCAGCCGAGCCTGTACGTCGTCAACGCGCTCTACCTGTTGAAGCACACGCTCGCTTTCGGAAGTCCGACTCACGCTGCCGGCCACAGCCTCGGCGAATACAACGCGCTGCTCGCTGCGGGCGTATTCGATTTCATGACCGGCCTGCGCCTCGTCAAGAAGCGCGGCGAACTCATGGCCCAGGCCAAGAGCGGCGGCATGGGCGCGGTGATCGGCCTCAGTCGTGCAGCGATCGAGACCGTCATCCAGAGCAACGGCCTCAGCGGCGTGGACGTCGCCAATTTCAATTCGCCTTCGCAGACCGTGATTTCCGGACCCGTCGCCGAACTCACGCGTGCTGGCCAATTGCTCGAACAGGCGGGTGCGAGAATGTACATGCCGCTGCAGGTCAGCGCGGCTTTCCATTCGCGCTACATGGCGGAATACGCCGACGAGTTCGCCCGCTTCCTGCAGCCATTCACATTCGCCGCGCCGAAGATTCCGGTCGTGTCGAACGTCACCGCGCAGCCGTATCCAGCCGATGGCGAAGCCATCAAGTCGTTGCTCGTGCGCCAGATCACGCAGTCCGTGCAGTGGACCCAGAGCGTGCGCTATCTGCTCGCGCAGGACGTCACGGATTTCAAGGAAACCGGGCCAGGCAACGTGCTGACGCGGCTGATCCAGCAGATCCGGCAGGAAAACGACTGACGGAAATCGACGCGCGCCGCTGCTGAAAGTGCACGACAGAGGGGTTGCAGCTCCATGAAGGCGATAGTGACGTTGAACCTGTGCGGCACCGAGTTTCAGCTCGAGGACGACGCGGCTGCCAAGCTGCGGCGCTACATCGCCGCCTTTGAAGCCGCCTTTCCCGATTCGCGCCGTGTCGCGCAGCGCGAAGAACTCGACCGGATGCTGAAGGAAAGGCTCGCGTCCCGCCTCAAGCGCAACAAGACGACGCTCGTGGAAGCGGACATCGAAGCCGTCCTGATCGAGTTGCCGGCCGTCGGTACGCCGATGCCCGCAAAACGGCGGCTTTTCCGTATCCGGCAAGGCCGCGACATCGCCGGCGTGTGCCTCGGCGTCGCCGCCTATTCCCAGCTCGACGTCGGCCTCGTACGCTCGATATTCGTGCTGGCGGCGGGCGTCTCCATCATCTTTTATCTGATAGCAATGTTTGTCGTGCCGGTCGTGGAAACGGTCGAACAGGCGAAACTTGCTTCGGCGTCGTCGTAGGCGATGCCGGTGCACCCGATTCATCTGACGCCGGCCGCCGCCACCGAATGCGCGATGCCGACAATCACCGCCGATGCGCTCGGCGATGCACAGTTCAAGTCCGACTACGGCCTGCGCTACGCCTATCTGGCCGGCGCCATGTACAAAGGCATTTCCTCCGTCGAGCTGGTCGTGGCGCTCGGCCGCGCTGGCATGCTGGGCTATCTCGGCACCGGCGGAATGGCGTTCGATCTGCTCGAGTCGAGCATCCGGAGCATCCAGCAGCAGCTGCCGAACGGCGAACCCTACGGCATGAATCTGCTGTGCAACCTGGATCGGCCCGAGGTCGAGGAGTCGACGGTCGACCTGTATCTCAAGTACGGCATCCGGTTCGCCGAGGCCGCGGCGTTCATTCGCGTCACTCCGAGCCTCGTGCGTTATCGGCTGCACGGCATCACGCGCAATGCCCGTGGCGAGATCGAGTCGCCCCGGCGCATCCTGGCGAAGGTCTCGCGTCCGGAAGTCGCCGGCGCGTTCATGCAGCCGCCGCCGGAAGACATCGTGCGCGCGCTTCTGCTCGCGGGCCGCATCACGGCGGACGAAGCGGAGCTGAGCCGCGGCATTCCGATGGCGGAGGATATCTGCGTCGAGTCGGACTCGGGCGGGCACACCGACCAGGGCGTGGCATTCGCCTTGCTGCCCGCGATGTTCGCGCAGCGCGATGCGATGATGGCCACCTACAAGTACAGCCGGCGTATCCGCGTCGGTGCTGCCGGCGGTATCGGCACGCCGCACGCCGTGGCAGCAGCGTTCGTCATGGGCGCGGATTTCGTCATGACCGGTTCGGTCAACCAGTGCACGCAGGAAGCGGGTACCAGCACTGCGGTGAAGGACATCCTGCAGGAACTCAATGTCCAGGACACCGCCTACGCGCCGGCTGGCGACATGTTCGAGATCGGTGCGCGCGTGCAGGTCGCGCGCCGCGGACTGTTCTTTCCGGCACGGGCCAACAAGCTGTACGAGCTCTACCAGCGTTTCGGTTCGATCGAGGAGATCGACGAGCGCACGCGCCAGCAGATCCAGGAGAAATACTTTCAGCGATCCTTCGATGAGGTGTGGAACGAGACACGCTCGTACTACCTCCGCGCGGCGCCGGAACGGCTGCAGGAAATCGAACGAAATCCGAAGCAGAAGATGGCGCTGATCTTCAAGTGGTATTTCGTCCACACCACGCGACTCGCGATGCAGGGCGTGCCGAATCGCCAGGTGGACTACCAGATTCACAGCGGCCCGGCGCTAGGCGCGTTCAACCAGTGGGCGAAGAACACGCCGCTCGAGTCCTGGCGCAACCGGTATGTCGCCGATATCGGCAAGCGCCTGATGCATGGCGCGGCAGAACTGCTGAACCAGCGCTTCGCCGCATTGCTGCGTCCCGCGCGCGCGCGCGCCGGCGGTGCCGATGCAGAACCGTTCCATGTCGCGGATATGTCCGCACTGTCGAGATGACCATGAACAAGCAACGCATCATTGAGATCGTCGGCGCGCATGCCGCGGAAGTGCTGCCAAACCTCGCAGACCATCGGTTCGCGGACGACGACCGGCTGCAGGACCTCGGCGCCAATTCAGTGGATCGCGCCGAGATACTGAACATGGTGCTGGATTCGCTTTCGCTGGCGATTCCTAGAGTGGAACTTTTCGGCCCCCGCAACATCGGGGAGCTGGCCGATCTGCTGCTGCGCAAGCTGCAGTCGGCGTAATCGACGGTCGGGATCGACCAAGGGCAGGGGAGGATTGCATGCAGGTCGGAATCGAAGCGATGAACGTCTTCGGGGGCACGGCGTTTCTCGACGTCGGCAGGCTCGCCGAGCATCGGCGGCTGGACACCACCCGATTCGAAAATCTGTTGATGAAGGAGAAGACCGTAGCGCTGCCGTGCGAGGACGCCATCACCTTCGGCGTCAACGCGGCACGGCCCATCGTCGATGCGCTCAGCGACGCCGAGCGCGACCGCATCGAACTCCTGATCACCTGTTCGGAATCCGGCATCGACTTCGGAAAGTCGATGAGCACCTACATCCACCACTATCTCAAGCTCAATCGCAACTGCCGCCTGTTCGAGATCAAGCAAGCCTGCTACTCGGGTACGGCTGGCTTTCAGATGGCCGTGAGTTTCATCCTGTCGCAAGCATCGCCGGGGGCCAAGGCGCTGGTCGTGGCGACCGACATCTCGCGCATGATCGCGGTGAGCGGCGGTGAAGCGCTGACGGAGGACTGGTCGTTCGCCGAACCCAGTTCCGGCGCGGGGGCCGTCGCCATGCTGGTGGGCGAGGAGCCCGAGGTGTTCCAGGTGGATGTCGGCGCCAACGGCTACTACGGCTACGAGGTGATGGACACCTGCCGCCCGGTCGCCGACAGCGAGGCCGGCGATGCCGACCTGTCGCTGCTGTCGTACCTGGACTGCTGCGAAAACGCATTCCTGGAATATCGCCGCCGTGTGCGCGATGCCCATTATCGCGAGTCGTTCCAATACCTCACGTTCCACACGCCGTTCGGCGGCATGGTCAAGGGCGCACACCGGACCATGATGCGCAAGATGGCCGGCGCGACGCCGCGCGAGATCGAGGACGATTTCCAGCAACGCGTGACACCGGGCATGTCGTACTGCCAGCGCGTCGGCAACATCATGGGCGGAACCGTGTTCATGTCGCTCGCGGGCACCATCGATCGCGGCGACTACACCGATGGCCCGCGCCGCATCGGCTGCTTTTCGTACGGGTCCGGCTGCTGCTCGGAGTTCTACAGCGGCGTCGTGACGCGCGAAGGGCAGGAGAAGCAGCGCCAGTTCAACATCGTGGGCGAGCTCGATCGGCGCTGGACGATGTCGATGCAGGAATACGACGCGATGCTGCGCGACAACGAAGTGGTCCGGTTCGGCACGCGCAATGTTTCCTTGCAGCAGCATTGGGATCTGGTCGCGAGCAAGCGAACCTCCGAACGGCCGCATCTGTATCTGCGCCAGATTCGGGAATTCCACCGCGAATATGAGTGGACGGAGTGAACTACGAGACCTTGCAGGTTCGTCTGCAGGATTCGATCTGCTTCGTGCAGTTCGACCGTCCGCAGGCGAACAATACGATCAACCAGCGCCTCGTGGAGGAATGCCACCAGGTACTGGACGCCTGCGAGAACTCCGCCACGGTGATCGTATTCAGCGGCAATGCGGAGGTGTTCTGCTTCGGCGCCGACTTCCAGGGCATACGTGATCGCTCCGTAAATCCGGCCGGCGCCGCGGACGAGGGCGGTCCGGACCGGCTCTACGATCTGTGGCTGCGCATGGCGAACGGACCCTTCGTCACCGTCGCGCATGTGCGCGGCAAGGTGAATGCGGGTGGCGTGGGTTTCGTGGCGGCGGCCGACATCGCGCTGGCCGACGAAAGCGCGAAGTTCAGCTTGTCCGAACTGCTGTTCGGGATGATCCCTGCCTGCGTGCTGCCGTTCCTGGTCCGGCGTATCGGTTTCCAGCGGGCACACTACCTCACCTTGATGACCCAGCCGATCGGCGTCGAGCAAGCGCACGCATGGGGGCTGGTAGACGCCTGGGAAGCGCAGAGCGAAACGCTGCTGCGCAAACATCTGCTGCGATTGCGCCGGCTGTCCGCCACGGCCCTCGGACGCTACAAGCGCTACGTCAATGAGATCGTCCCGGCGCTGCATTCATGCCGCCAGGCGGCGCTGTCGACCAACACTGAAGTGTTTTCCGACCCGCGGAACATCCAGGACATCGTGCGTTACGTCGAGACGGGGGCATTCCCATGGGAAGCCTGATCGCCACGGCCGGGACGGTTTGCGGAGTGCGGCCCACATGAGCGGTGAATCGTCCATCGACGATCTGATCCACGAACTGCGTCAGCGCGACGTGCGTTTGCGGGTGGACAAGGACGAGCTGAGCGTCGATGCGCCCAAGGGCGTGCTGATGCAGGAAGACGTGCGGCGGCTACGCGCGCACAAGGAACAGATCCTCACGTTCCTGCGCGACGTGGCGGACCATTTCGAGCCGCCGCCACTGCAGCCGTGGCCGAAGGCCGATCGCATACCGTTGTCGTTCGCGCAGCAGCGCCTGTGGATCGTCGACCAGCTGTCCGGCCCGCAGGGCACGGCGCGCGCCATGCGCTACCACCTGCCGCAGGCACTGCGTCTGCACGGCCCGCTCGATCTCGATGTTCTGCAACGCGTGCTGGACGAACTCGTCGCCCGGCACGAAGTGCTGCGTACGCGAATCGGGACCGTTGATGGCGTGCCGGTCCAGTCGATCGCTGCGGACGCGACATTCCTGCTGCATCGCTTCGACCTTCGCGCTCACCCTGCCGACGACCGGGAGGCCGAAATGTACCGGCTCCTCGAGTACGGCATGCAGGAGCCGTTCGATCTGGCGTCGGGACCCATGATCCGCGGCTTCCTGCTGCGCATGGCCGACGATGACCACGTCCTGTTCATTGCGATGCATCACATCGCCTCCGACGGCTGGTCGTTGCAGATTCTCTGGCGCGAAATCTGCGCGCTGTACGACGGGTTCCGCCGGGGTGAGGCGAATCCGCTGCCGGCGGTCGAGATCCAGTATGCAGACTATGCGCAATGGGAGCGCAGCTGGCTGCAGGGCAGCGTGCTCGATGCCCACCTGGACTACTGGAAGCGCCAGCTGTCCGGCGTCGCCGGCCTTGAGCTGCCGCGCGACCATGCGTTGCCCCCGGTACCGAGCTTCAAGGGTGCGACCCAGACCTTCGCCATGCCGAAAGACGTCGCCGCGGGCGTGCGCGCGCTGTCGTCCAGCTCGGCGTGCTCGCTGTTCATGACGATGTTCGCGCTTTTCCACGTGCTGCTGTCCCGGCTCAGCGGCCAGCGCGATTTTGCCGTGGTCACGCCGGTCGCCGGGCGCAGCCATCGCGGCACCGAATCGCTGGTCGGTCTGTGCGTGAACAGCCTCGCCCTGCGCGTGTCGACCGAGCCGGGCATCTCGTTCCGCCGCATGCTCGCAAAGACGAAGCGTGTCGTGCTCGACGCCTTCAAGCACCAGGACCTGCCGTTCGAACAGCTGATCGCCTGGATCCGCTCGGAGCGTGATGCGGCCCTCGGCGGTGTCTCGTTCACGATGAACAGCATCTCGCGTGGTCAGTTGCAGCCAGAGGGCCTGCAGGTGGAGCCGGTGCTGCTGCCGTGGTCCACGGCCAAGAGTGAGCTCACGCTGGGCGTGCATGAGTCGCAGGACGAACTGTACGGTGTCTTCGAGTATTCCTGCGATTCGTTCGAAGCGCGCACGGTGGAACAGCTGGAGCGGCGCTTCGTGCGCATCGCGCAGCAGATCGTGGCGAATCCGGACATTGCGCTCGACGATATCGACGTCGCACTGGAAGACGAGCCGGCGGCCGTGCAGTACCGCTATTCGGCGCGCTACCTCGACGACCGCGCGTACTGGCTGGCCGATCGCTGCGATGGAGAGCCGGTAAGCCTGTCGACGGGCGCCACCCGTCAGGCCGAGGCCGGATATCTTTGTGCCGAACTCGTACTCGATGGCAAGTCGGCCCGCGCGCTCGGTCGGGCGAGTGCGACGTACAAGACTTCACTGCCGCAGTTGCTGCTGGCGGGCACGGCGCTCTATCTGCACAAGGCAAGCGGCGCCGAGCCGCTGCGCTTCGGCCTTGCCACGGATGATGGCGGCGACGCGCTGCCGGTCGAGTTCGCCATCGATGCCACCGTGAACCTGCGCGAGTTCGCGCAGATGGTCAGCGACCGCTGCGCGGCTACCTTGAAGCACGGTGACTGCGGCAGCGAGAACATTCGCCAGCTGCGCGGTGGCGACGACGGATGGCGCTGCCTCACGGTCGTCGGCGTGACAGAGCGCGGCCGCGACACGGTGGCCATGTCGACGGGCACCGCAGCAGTGCAGGGGGCCGAGCTTCGGGTTCAGATTTTCGTCGATGCCGGAGTCCGGATCGAATTGCGGGCCGATGGACGACTGTTCGAGCAGTGGGAGCTCGGCGCGCATCTCGATGCATTGCGCGCCCTGCTGGCGCAGATGGCGGCGCCCAAAGCCGCACGAGCCAGCGTGCAATCGACGGCCCTGCTCAGCGGCGACGCGCGTGCGGCCATGCTGGCGCGTTGCACTGGCGAGCGTACCGGTGCGCCTGGTGACGCGCTGATCCACGAGCTGTTCGAAGCGCGGGCAAAGCAGCAGCCGCAAGCGCTTGCCGTGCTGCACGGCACGGTGGAAGTCAGCTACAGCGAACTCAATGCGCGAGCGAACCGTCTCGCGAACCACCTGAGGGCGCTCGATGTCGGACCCGGAAAGCTCGTCGTGGTCTGTCTCGAGCGCAGCGCGGATCTGATTGCGGCATTGCTCGCGGTGCTCAAGAGCGGGGCTGCTTACGCGCCGGTGGATCCGGCCACTGCCGCGGAGCGGCTGCACTACGCCATCGCCGACACGCAGGCCGCGGCGATCATCACGCAATCGCGACTCGTGCATCTGCTGCCGGACACCCGCGCGAGCGTCGTCGTGGTCGACAGCGACGCGAACACGATCGCGCAGCGTTCTGCCGCCTACCGGCGTCGCCCGGCGGCTCGTCCGGCGTCGACGCTGGCCTACATCATCTACACGTCGGGTTCGACTGGCGAGCCGAAAGGCGTCATGGTCGAACACGGCAATCTGATCAACCATGCGCGCTGGATGCAGCGGGAGTTCGGCCTCTCGGGCGACGATCGCGCGCTGCAGTTCGCGTCGATCAGCTTCGACGCATCGGCGGAGGAAATCTATCCGACGCTGCTGGCAGGTGCTGCGGTGGTGATCCGGCAGGCGGCCGTGCCGGGCGCGCAGGAACTCGTGCAGTGCATCGTGGCTCAGGGCATCACCCTGCTGAACCTGCCGACCGCCTATTGGCATGTGCTGGTCGAGGCGCTGGCCGGCGAGCGTGTCGATACCGGGCGCCTGCGGCTGATCATCGTGGGAGGCGAACGTGTCTCCCTCGAATCGCTGCTGCGCTGGCGGGCTATCGCCGGTGACGGGATCGAGTGGGTGAACACCTATGGGCCGACCGAGGCGACGATTACAAGTACACTTTATCGCGCGCCGCGCGATTGCAGCGGGTTGACCGGTGTGCCGATCGGCCGCCCGATCGACAATGCCGACACCTACGTGCTGGACCGCAGCGGGCAACCGGTTCCGGTTGGCGTGATCGGCGAGCTGTGCATCGGCGGGGCCGGCGTCGCCAGCGGATACTGGCGGCGCGACGATCTCACGGCGGAGCGGTTCGTGGCCGATCCGTTCACGACGTTCGAGGCGGCGCGGATGTACCGTTCCGGCGACCTCGTGCGCTGGCTGCCGGACGGCAACATCGCCTACGTCGGACGCAACGACGACCAGCTGAAGCTGCGTGGTTTCCGCATCGAGCCGGGTGAGATCGAGATGCAGCTGCGCGCCTGTCCGCACGTGCGCGAAGCGACCGTACTGCTGCGCGAGGACGTGCCCGGCGACAAGCGCCTGGTTGCCTATATCGGTTGCGTGAGGCCACCGGCGACCCTGGTGGCCGACGTTCGCGAGCGGCTCGAGAAGGTGCTGCCCGAATACATGGTGCCCAGCGCCTTCGTCGTGCTCGACGCGCTGCCGATGACCTTGAACGGCAAGCTCGATCGCCGGGCACTGCCGGCACCCGAGGCGAACACATCCGACGCGCAGGCGTACGAGGAGCCGAAGGGCGCGATCGAGCAGGTTCTGGCGCAGATCTGGCGCGACGTGCTGCACGCGGAGCGCGTCGGCCGGCACGACAACTTTTTCGACCTCGGCGGCAGTTCGATCAGCGCGATCCAGGTGATCGGCCGCGCGAACCAGGCTGGCCTGAAGCTCAACCTCAACGCCATCTTCGAAGACCAGTCGATCGCCCAACTAGCCGCTTTCATCGAGCGCACTGGCGCGGCGTCCGGCAATCTCACCGCGAAGCGTCCGCGTGCTGCGATGCAGGCGCCCGAGCGTGGCAGTATCGAGGGAGGCGTTCCATTCACGCCCATCCAGATACAGGTATTGCACCAGGGCGAGGACGCAGTGAGGTACATGACCGCCTCGCGCGTGCTGAGCTGCCGGCGCACGCTGGCGCCGGACCTGCTGGAGGCGGCGCTGCGAAAACTCATCATCTATCACGACGCCTTGCGCCTGTGCATCACACGCGATGAGTCCGGGGAATGGAGTCAGGCCATCGCGCCGGCGGCGCGGGTCGGCGAGTACTCCGTGCTCGAATGCGAGACGGTTGCGTCGCGGGAAGGCATCGCGTCGGTACTGAACGCCGCGCTCGAGCGTGCGGCCGGACGCATCGACTCTCACGTCGGCTCGCTGCTGCAGGCGTCGCTGGTTTCCGTCGGAGAGGATGCGGCGGACGGCCAGGCGCTGGTCCTGGCCGCACATCACTTCGCGATGGACCCGGTCTCGTGGGAGATCCTCGTGCAGGATCTGCAGACCATCTACGATCAGCTTGAGGCGGGCATGCCGGCCCGTCTGCCGGTGAAGGGCGCTTCGTTCCGTGACTGGAGCGCGAGCATCACCGCCTACGCGAACGGTTCTGAAGCCCGTCCCGAGCTGGACTACTGGCGTGCTTCGTCGTGGGCGAGCCGGTCCGAGCTGCCGACCGAGGTAGACGCCGCTGACGAGGACGCGGAGTCCCTCTGTGTCACCGTGGGACTCGATGCCGCGCAGACGCGCGCGCTGCTGTCCGACGTGCCACGCGTCCACGGTGCCCACGTCAACGAGGTGCTGCTCGCCGCGGTCGCGCGTGCGCTGCACCGGCGGTTCGACCGTACGCAGTTCGCGCTGGGCATGTATCACCACGGACGAGCTGCCGCCATCGGCAATCTCGACCTGTCGCGGACGATCGGCTGGTTCACGGCGCCGGTGCCGCTGCTGCTGGACGTCGAGCCGGGCGCGACGATGCACCCCTCGTTGTCACACGTAAAAGCTATTTTGCGCGCAATGCCGCACGAAGGAGTCGGCTACGGCATCCTGCGCCATCTTCGTTCCGACGCCGATATGCTGCCCGTTGCCGAGATCGATGTTCTGCTCAATCACCAGGGAACAGTGGCTGGCGACGCGCCGGGTGGGCTGTTCACAGCGCACTTCGACGAACGCGAATATGCGGAGCTTTTGCCCAAGTTCAAACTGCCCTGGAAGCTCGCTATATTGAGCAACATCGCCGACGGTTGCCTGCGTGCAAATTTTGTCAGCAGCCGATATTCTCGCCAGACGCTTCAGGCAATCGCCGACGCATTCGAAGATGCGCTACGCGAGCTGTGCGATCCACTTCGAACTCACTGAGACCCGCAGGCACGAACGGCGGCGGGATAGGCGTCCATCATTGAAAGCAGGCGATGCGAAATGGCGAGCGACGATTTAGTGGAAATGAAAGGCGTCTACAAGAGCTTTGGGGAAACCAAAGCCCTGGACGGCTTCGACATGACCGTGCGCCCAGGCGAGCTGCTGGCCCTGCTCGGCGAGAACGGCGCGGGTAAGACCACGGCGATTTCGCTGATGCTGGGCCTTGAGCCGGCCGATGCAGGACAGATCCGCCTGTTCGGTGAACGTCCCGGTTCGATGAATGTGCGTCGCCGCATCGGCGTGATGATGCAGGAAGTGTTCATGGCGCCGGAATTGCTGGTGCACGAACACCTTTCGCTGTTCGCGAGCTACTACCCGAACGGGTACAGCGCTGATGAAATACTCGAATTCACCAATACCACCGCACTGCGCAGCCGGAAATTCGGCGTGCTCTCCGGTGGACAGAAGCGTCAGATCCAATTCGCCATCGCGCTCTGCGGCCGCCCGAAACTGCTGTTTCTCGATGAGCCGACCGTCGGACTCGACGTGCAGGCACGCAAGGACCTGTGGGCGACGCTGCGCCGACTGATCCAGCAGGGCTGCTCGATCCTTCTGACCACGCACTATCTCGAAGAAGCCGAGGCGCTGGCCGATCGCATCGTCGTGCTGGCGAAGGGGCGGGTGGTGAGCACGGGCACCGTCAAGGAAGTCACGCAGACGATTTCAACTCGCCGGATTAGCTGCGTAAGCCAGCTGACGCCCGAGGAAGTGAGTACCTGGCCCGCTGTCTCAAGCGCCGTCATCGAAGACGGAAAGCTCGTGCTGGCGGTCGGTCATTCCGAACTCGAGGCCACGGTGCGCCGGCTGCTTGCGGCCGACTCCACGCTCGTCGACCTGCAGGTCAGCCAGGCTGGACTGGCTGACGCCTTCCTCAAGATCACCCAGGAGAGCCGTCAATGAATTCCAACGCGGCCGCCGTAGCGCCAAGCAGCCTCGGCAGTGTTCACATGTCGAATTTTCAGGTGCTTCGCATCTACTACCTCGAGGCGAAATTCGAGTTCATCCGCTCGTTGCGCAATCCCGGCTTCGGCATGCCGTTCCTGATCATGCCGGTGGGTCTGTTCCTGCTGTTCATCACGCTCTCGCCGCTGCCGGAGAATGCGACGACTGCACAGCGCATGTACCTGTTCACCGGCATGGCGATCATGGGCATCATGGGACCCGGCATGTTCGGCTTCGGCGCGATCCTGGCCGGCGAGCGGCAGTTCAAGTTGCTGCAGCTCAAGCAGGCCCTGCCCATGCCTGCCGGTGCGCATCTGATCGGCAAGTTCGCCGTGGCGCTTATCTACGCGGCCGCAACGATCGTCTCGATGATCGTCGCTGCCGAGCTGCTGGACCGCATCTCCCTGACCTTGACCCAATCCTTGCTCGTCGGCTTGACGCTGCTGCTCGGCGTGCTGCCGTTCTGTGCGATCGGCTTCTACATCGGCTCACGCACGTCGGCGCATCTGGCCGCCGGCGTCACCACCGTCGTCTACATGCCGCAGCTCTATCTGTCCGGACTGTTCTTCCCGATGCCGCCGTCGATTTCCTGGCTCGCGCTGTTCATGCCGCCGTTCTACCTGAACCAGCTGACGCTCGCCGCCGGTGGCGCCGAGCACATTTTCATCGGCAACGGCTTCGTGCATGTCGTAGTCCTCGCGGCAGTGACGTTCCTTCTTGCGTGGTCGACCGTGCGAAAATTGGCGCGCAGCGGCTGAAGCCGCGGCGGGCTAGGGAGTTCCAATGTCGGTTGTGGATCTGAAAGAGATTGATCGGGGGGTCCTGCTGATAACGATGCAGGATCGGGAGAACAAGAACACCTTCTCTCCGGAACTCATGCTCGGGCTGGTGGATGCGTTCGCGCACATCGAAGCCAATCCGGGCTACCGGATTGCGATCCTGACCGGCTACGACTCGTATTTCGCTTCCGGCGGCACCAAGCAGGGGCTGCACGACATCCAGCAGGGCAAGACCAAGTTCTCCGACATCAATCTTTACAGCCTTGCGCTGGATTGCAGGATTCCGGTGATTTCCGCCATGCAGGGGCACGGCATCGGCGGCGGCTTCGTGTTCGGCATGTTCGCGGATTTCGTCGTGCTGAGCCGCGAAAGCATCTACACCACCAACTTCATGAAATACGGGTTCACTCCCGGCATGGGAGCGACCTATATCATCGCCAGGAAGTTCGGTCTGTCGCTCGGCCACGAGATGCTGATGAGCGCCCGCAGCTATCGCGGCGACGATCTCGCGCGGCGCGGCGTGTCGATTCCGGTGCTGCCGCGCGCCGAGGTGCTGCCCTTCGCGCGCGAGCTCGCTGCCGATCTCGCCGACAAGCCGCGTACCTCGCTGGTGATGCTGAAGGATCATCTCGTCGGCCAGATGCGGCAGGAGCTGCCGGTCGTGATCGAGCAGGAACTTGCAATGCATGACGTTACGTTCTCGCAGCCGGAAGTGCGCGAGCGGATCGAGCGGTTGTTTGGCAACTAGCGACGTACGGCAGCTTCGGGGACCGAATGGAATGAGCAGTTTCATCACCTTGCACAGAGTGACCAAACGCTACCAGGCCGGTCAGAACATGATCGAGGTGCTCTATGAGCACGACCTGTCGATCGAGCAGGGCGAATTCGTCGCGCTGATGGGACCGTCCGGATCGGGCAAGACCACGCTGCTCAACATCATCGGTGGCCTGGACACGGTCGAGAAAGGACAGGCGACGGTCGCCGGCGCCGCGCTGCATGCCATGTCCAACCGCGAGCTGTCGCGCTGGCGGTCGCAGCATGTCGGTATCGTTTTCCAGTTCTACCATCTGCTGTCGATGATGACGGCAGAACGCAACGTCATGCTGCCGCTGCTCCTGACCGGGCTCTCCGCGGCGCAGTGCAAGCAGCGCGTACGCATCGTGTTCGAGCTGCTCGGCATCAGCGACTATCTGCAGCGGCGGCCGGAGGAACTGTCGGGCGGCCAGCAGCAGCGTGTCGCGATCGCGCGAGCGCTGGTCACCGACCCGGCGCTGTTGATCTGCGACGAGCCGACCGGCGATCTCGATCGCGAGAATGCCGAGCAGATCATGCAGGTGCTCCAGCAACTGAACCGCGAGCACGGCAAGACCATCATCATGGCGACGCACGACCCGCAGGCGGCGAAGTACGCGACACAGGTGATGCTGGTCGGGAAAGCGCGCGAGTCCGAGGCCGCAACAGGGAGGACCGCGCGGTGAAATATTTCGGCTTGATCTGGGCACAGTTGTGGCGCCGCCCAAAGCGGACCTGGTTCACGGTCATCTCGATCGCGGTCGCCTTTCTGCTGTTCGCGGTCCTGATCGGTTTCAACGTGGTGCTGGATCAGGCATTGGCGAAGCTCGACAGCCGCCTGTTCGTCGTCAGCAAGTATTCCCAGGAACAGCTGCCGCTGGCCTACCGCGCGCAGATCGAGGCGGTTCCCGGGATCAAGGACGTGTCGCACATGGCTTTCTTCGGCGGCTACTACAAGGACCGCCGCTTCGGCTTGCCGGTCTATGCCACCGACATCACCAAGACATTCCATATCTATCGATCGCTCTTCGACGTGCCGGAAGACACGCTGCAGAAGATGCGTGAGAACCGTACTGGCGCGCTCGTAGCCAAACGGCTGGCCGGCGCGTATGGCTGGAAGGTGGGCGATCGGGTCGCCCTGAGCAGCACGATCTGGACCAACAAGGACGGCACCAGCGACTATCCCGTCGACATCGTGGGCCTGTTCGAAAGCAAGGACGGCGCGACAGAGGGCTTTGCCGGTGCGATTTTCATCAACTACGACTATCTGAATGAATCGCGCATGTTCCTGCGCGATTCGGTGCAGTTCTTCATTGCCGAACTCGGCGATCCGAAGTCCTCGCCCGAAATCATGAGTGCGATCGATGCGAGGTTCGCCAACTCGTCGTCCGAAACCCGCACGATGACGGAGCAGGCGCTGCTGGAAAGCCAGATGACGACGATCTCGGACATCGAGCTGCTGATCAATGCCATCGTCGCCGCGGCCTTCTTCGCGCTGCTGTTCGTGACGGCCAGCACGATGGCGCAGTCGGTGCGTGAACGCAGCCCGGAATTTGCGATGCTCAAGACGCTGGGCTTTTCCGACGCCGCCGTGGTCGCGCTGGTTCTCGCAGAGGGCCTGTTGCTCTGCTTGTTCGCCGCCGTCGTGGGATTGCTGGTGGCGCGCGTCGTGTTCCTGATCGTTGGAAATATCTTCGCCGAGGCGGGCATACCGTGGATCGTGATCCTGCAGTCGTTCGGTATCGCCGCCGCGCTTGCGCTGATCAGCGGTGCATTGCCGGCGCTGCGTGCCGGGCGCCTGACCATCATCCAAGCATTGGCGCTGAAGCGTTGAGCGCGAACCATACCTTGTGGGGCATACAGGCATGTTGAACTTGTTCCGCCAGATCGCCGCCGTGATGACGACGAGCATCTACACGCTGAAACGGCGTCTGGGTACCTCGCTGGTGATCGTGATCGGCGTTACCGCAGTCGTCGGCATGCTGGCGACGGTGCTCGCCATGGCCATCGCAATGACCCGCTCGGTCGGCAACACCGGACGCGACGACCGCGCCATGGTGTTGCGTGCCGGTTCGTCGACTGAGGCCACGAGCATGTTGCTGCGCGACGAAATGCTCTCCATCCTTACCGTGCAGGGCATTGCGACCGATGCGGCCGGGAAACCGCTCTATTCAGCCGAGCTACTGTCGCAGGCCAGCGTGATGCGCCGCAATATCGGCGGTCCCTCCACCGCCGTCACGGCGGCGCTGCGCGGCGTCAGTCCCGACGTGCTGGCCGTGCGCCCCGAATTGAAGCTCGTGCAGGGACGCCTGTTCGAACCGGGTAAGTACGAACTGATCGTTGGCGAAACCGCAGCGCGACGCTTCGAAGGGCTTGAGATCGGCAAGACGCTGAAGCTGCGCAGCAGCGACTGGCAGGTCGTTGGCGTGTTCAGCAGCGGCGGCGACACGCACGAATCCGAGCTCATGGCTGACCGCGACACGCTGGCCGGCCTGTTGCGCTGGAATCACTACAATTCCGTGCTGGTGAAGCTTCAGTCGGCGGACGAGCTGTCCGCGTTCGAGACGTCGCTGCGCGCCAACCCTGGACTCAACGTCGATGTGCTGCGCGAATCGGACTATTACCGCCAGCAGTCCAAGGACATCGGAAAGGTTGTTTTCGTTGCTGCCTACGTGCTCGCTGCCATTATGGCCTTCGGTGCGATCTTTGCCGCGCTAAACACCATGTATGCATCGATCGTGGTACGCGGCCGGGAGATTGCGATCCTGCGTGCGCTGGGTTACGGCGGTGAGCTGATCGTGTTCTCCGTTGTCGTCGAGTCGTTGATCCTTACCATGCTCGGCAGTGCCATTGGACTTGCGCTCGCCTGGTACTTCGTCGACGGCAAGGCTCTCGGCACCGGCTACGGCGGCCTGAACACCCAACTGATGTTTGACTTGCAGATAACGCCGCAGGTGGCGTTCGTCGGAATTGCGGTGGCGGTGGTCATCGGCCTGGTCGGGAGCTTTTTCCCTGCCATGGCCGCGGCGCGCGTTCCGGTCACCGCGGCGCTGCGCGATATCTGATGCGGTAGGCGAACATTGAAGTCGACTCGGGACCTGCGCCGCGGAGGCGGCAGGCCTGTAGTCGTCGCCGCGATTTGCAGCTGTCAGGGAAGTGCTGAACAAGGTGGAACGAGTCTTTGCTTTTGGCGCCACTCACGGGTGCTGCCAAATGCGCGCAAAGTAGACGTTTTGGCGGGGATGTCAGGGTCTGGTGTAGCTAGCTGGAACCGCTCTCCAAGAACTTGTTCAGTGCTTGCCTAGGGAGAGGTCGGGATCGCGGGAAGGCGAAAACACTAGGGGGATCCGGTGCTCGAGATATTGAATCGCCATTCCCACGGACTGGTCGTGGTTCCATTCGTCGACGCGCTGCGCAAGAGCGGATGCCTGTCCTACATGGCGTCGTGCGAGCGTTTTTCGGCAACCGAGATCACCCAGCGTTTCGGGCTGAACGCCGGCTACCTGGCGGTGGCGCTGCGCATGCTGCTCACGTGCCGATGGATCGCCCGCGTAGGCGCGGAAGACTATCGCGTGACGCCCGAATTCGAGGCCCACGCGCTCGTGCCAGCCGACATCATGAGCCTGTACGCGTTCCCCTACGAGGGCTACGTCAACGGTACGGCCAAGCGCTCGCTGGAGCGTTGGATCGAACGCTCCGGGCGCCGCTGGGACGCCGGCGACAGCAGTTTCGCGGACTACCTCGACGGGGTGTTCATGATTCCGTTGCTGCTGGCGTTGAAGCAGCACGGCAAGCTGAAGTATTCCGACGCGCACGATGGCTCGCGCGTGGCGCTGCGCTGCGAACTCACCGGTCTCGCGCGCGAGGAGGTCCTGCGCCTGCTCAGCGATATGCGCTGGCTGGAAAGGAAAGGCCGCTCGTTGTGGCTGCTGCCGGCGGGGATCGCCATGCTCGAACGCATCGCGATCACGGCGGCGCTGGCCTCCTACCGGCGGATGTTCGCGCAGACGCAGGAGCTGCTTTCCGGCGATCCGGGGCGTGTCTTCACACTCGACCGTTTCGGGCACGAAAAGCATCTGGACCGCACGCTCAACGTGGTCGGCAGCGGGTTCCAGCATCAGCGCTATTTCACGGCGCTCAGTGAGTTCGTACACAAATGCTTCGACGACGCGGACCTCGCGGCGCAGCCGAAGTATCTCGCCGATACCGGCTGCGGCGACGGTACGTTGCTGCGCAGGCTCTATGAGACGGTGAAGAAAGGGACGCGGCGCGGCCGCGCGCTGAATCGCTATCCGCTGACCCTGATCGCGGTCGACTGGAACGAAAAGGCCCTGCAGCAATCGGCCGCAACGCTCGCCGGTCTGCCGCATCTCGTGCTCAAGGGAGATATCGGCGATCCGGCGTCGATCATGGCCGACCTCGAACGCCGCGGCATCGCGATCGGAGAAGTGCTGCACGTGCGCTCGTTCCTCGATCACGACCGGCCGTATCTGCCGCCCGCCGACACCGACGAAGCGCAACGGCGTTGCGGGCTCGTCGGCAGCGGTGTCTTCATCGACCGGGCCGGCGGATCGATCGCGCTGCGTGACGTGGTGCAGAGCACCGTCGAACACCTGCGTCGCTGGGCCGGCGTTCTGGACCGGAACGGTCTGATGATGCTCGAGGTGCATTCGCTCGACGCGGAGCGCGGCGCCCGGTTCGCTGACGAAGCCGAGAGCCTGCACTTCGACGCCTACCACGCCATGTCGCGCCAGTTCCTGCTGGACGCGCGCACATTCGTGCTGGCCGCCGGCGAAGCCGGCCTGTTCTGCGCCGCGAACGAGTGGGAGAGCTTTCCGCGGCGCATGCAGTTCACGCGCATCACGCTCAATCATTTCCTGCAGCGACCGTTCCGCGTGCGACACGCACGACCCGACGAATGCGCCACGCTGGCGCAGGCACAGCCGCTCTGGCGCGAGCCGGCGCACTGGCAGGCGCTTGCCGCGCCGTTGCCCGACCAGACGCTGGTACTGCTTCGTGACGGACACATCGCCGCAGCGATCGACTGGAATGAACCGCCGCTGGCGATGCAGCCGGTGGACGCGGTGGAGCTCGACGGCCAGGTCCGGCGCATCGCGCTGCAACGCGCGTGGGCGTCTGATTTCCAGGGCGTGCACGATTGCAGCGAGCTGCTGCAGTTTGCTCGCCACTACTTGCTGGTGGACAAGTCCGTCACGGCGTTCGACGGGCTCGACGAGTGCAACGACACGCTGGCCGGACTGCGTGCCGGCAAGACGCCGACCTGGCGGCACGTGGTCGACGAGATGTCGGTGGCGGCGAGCACGGCGGCGTTCCCGGCAGAATGCGATCCGCGCGGCTGGGAGGCCGAACTGGCCGACTTCGCGTTCAGCTCCATCGCGCGATGGCTGCATGGGCACCGCGTCTGCGTGCGTGCGGGCGAGCGCCATCGGGTCGCCGATTTGCTCGCGTCGCTCGGCATCGCATCGAAGTATTCGCGCTATTTCCACTCCTTGCTGTCGAGGCTGGAGGAGCGTGGCGGGCTGCGTCAGGAGTCCGACGAAATCGTCGTCCTCGCCGGACTGGACGCGGCGCACGCGCCCGCCGTGTTTCCGTCGTTCGACGAATTCGAGCGCCGCTTCGCGCAGCGCCATCCGCATGCCGCGCCGTTCGCGCGTTTCATGCTGCCGTGCCTGCAGCATTTCGACGATATCGTGAGCGGACGGATCGCCGCGGCGGCAGTGATGTTCCCGGACGGCGACATGGACGCGTTCGCCGGAATATTCGACGGCGAGCCCATTGCCACCTATTTCAATCGCCTGGTCGCCGTCGCGGCCAGTGCGGCCGTAGCCGGCGCGCGCACCGGCGAACGCGCCGGACCGGTACGTATCGTCGAGATCGGCGCCGGTACCGGCGGCACGACCTTGCCGGTCCTGCGCGAACTTCATGCGACCAGCGACGTCGACTACCTGTTCACGGATATTTCGCCGGCGTTCCTGCGCCGTGCGCGGAACCGGTTCGGCGACGCCTATCCGTTCGTGCAGTTCCAGCAGCTCGACATCGAGCGCGATGCGGCGGTGCAGGGCTTCGCTCCGGGCGCTCATGCCGTTGCCATCGCCGCGAACGTGCTGCACGACACGCGTGACATCGTGTGGACCTTGCGTCAGGTCCGACGACTGCTTGCGCCGGGCGGCGTACTGCTGCTGACCGAATACACCGAGGTCAAGCCGTGGCTGTTCTTCAGCGGCGCGCTGCTGCACGGCATGTGGCTGTTCGAGGACGACGCGCGCAGGCTGCCGCAATTCTGTCTGCTCGGCGTGGCGCAGTGGCGCCGTGCCCTGGAAGACGCGGGATTCACCGATATCGAAGTCTTTGCGTTGCCGACGCAGTCCGAAGCCCACTGCGGCCAGTGCGTCATCGTCTGCCGGGCTTCGGACCAGCAACTGGCAGCAGAAACGATGGCTGTCGCCGAGCCCGACGCGCTCGCCGCGGGGACCGAGGCCGCACCGTCCGGTGATGCGGGGCAGGTGCCGTCGCCGCTCGCGGCGCGTGTGCGCGATCTGATACTCGACACATTGGGCACGACCCGGATGGCCGCCTACCACGGCGACCGCCCGCTGATGCAGCTTGGCCTGGATTCGGTCGAGATGGTCGAGCTCAAGGGCGCGCTTGGCCGAACGGTCGGGCTCAAGCTGTCACCGGCATTCCTGTTCGAACACGAGACAGCCGACAAGATCGCTTCGGCGCTGGCCCAGATGTTGTCGCCGGAGCAGTTGCGAGCGCTGCAGACGGCAAGCGTCGATTCTGCCGCCGCCGCGGTCGCGCCTGAAACAGCCGCGCCGGCGCCCGTTCCGCCACCGCCCGCATCCGCATTCCCGCTCGCCGCAGACAGGGCCATTGCCGTTGTCGGCATCGCGTGCCGGCTGCCGGGTGCGGAGAACGCACAGGCGTTCTGGGAACTGCTGCGCGACGGCGGCCAGGTGTTCGGCTCGCTGGGCAGCCGCTGGCAGTGGCCCGCTAACATCGATCCGCACGGCAGCCACGCCGGCATCGACCGCGCCGGCCTGTTGCCGCGCATCGATGCGTTCGACGCGGACTTTTTCCAGATTTCACCGCGCGAGGCCGAGCTCATGGATCCGCAGCAGCGACTGCTGCTGGAGCTGAGCTGGGAAGTGATGGAACGCAGCGGGTATCGTCCGGCGCAACTCGCGACGCGGCGCACCGGGGTATTCGTCGGTGCCTGCCACAACGACTATCGCGACCTGCTGGCGCGCGCGACCTCGGCGCACGACGCCTACGTCGGTACCGGCAGCGCGCTGTCGATGCTCGCCAATCGCCTGTCGTTCTTCTACGACTTCCGCGGCCCGAGCGTGTCGATCGACACCGCGTGCTCGAGCTCGCTGGTCGCGCTGGAGCGGGCCGTGCACGCGCTGCGGTCAGGCGAGTGCGAGCACGCACTGCTTGCCGCGGTCAACCTCATCTGCAGTCCGGTCAACAGCATTGCCTACTACGAGTCGGGAATGCTGTCGCGCAGCGGAATCTGCCGTGCGTTCGATCGCGACGCCGACGGCTTCGTGCGCGGTGAGGGGGCAGTCGCGCTGCTGCTCAAGCCGCTGCGGCAGGCACTCGCCGATCGCGACCTGGTGCATGGCGTGATCCTCGGCGCGGCCGTCGGCCACGGCGGCCGCGCCGCCTCGCTGACCGCGCCGAAGCCCGCTTCGCAGGCGGCGGTGATCGAGGCGGCGCTGCGCGACGCCGGTGTCGACGCCGATCGGGTGCAGTTCGTCGAAACCCACGGCACCGGCACGCAACTCGGCGATGTCGTGGAGATGGCGGGACTCCAGCAGGCTTTCCGGCGCGCGCGCAGCGCACAGGCGCACGTAGACCCGACGCATCGCTGCGGCATCGGTTCGGTGAAGACGCATATCGGCCATCTGGAGTCCGCGGCCGGCCTGGCCGGTGTGGTCAAGGTGCTGCTCTCCATGCGCCACGCCATGCTTCCGGCGAGCCGCAACTTCGAGACGCCCAATCCGGACATCGATTTCAGGACGGGTCCGTTCGAACTGGTGACGCGCACGAAAGCCTGGGCCGCGTGGCGCGATGCCGCCGGGCATCTGTTGCCGCGCATTGCCGGCGTCAGTTCATTCGGTTTCGGCGGCGTCAATGCACACGTTGTCTTGTGCGAGGCGATCGCCGCACCGCTGGCGACCGAGGCGATGCCTCGGCGCGAGATTATCGTGCTGTCGGCCAAAAGCGTTGCGCAACTCAACGCCCGCGTCGCGGCCCTGCTCGGCGACCTGGCGCAGGGCGCCGGCGGTGCGACGCTGCGCGACATCGCCTACACGCTGCAGGCAGGACGCGAGCCGATGGACTGCCGCCTGGCCGTGGGCGTGGAGTCGATTGCGGATCTGCGGCGAAAGCTGACCGGTTTCCTGGCGGGCGCGCCGTTCGATGGGCATGTCGGGGAAGCGCGTCCCGTGTCCGCGGGCAGCTCCGCAGCGCAATTGCGCCACGCGGTCGCGCGCTGGTGCGAGCACACCGAGGAAACGGAACTGTGCCGCCTGTGGGTGCAGGGACACGAGGTCGATTGGGAGGCGTTGCACGCCGGCGAGAAGCCGCGACGAGTCGAGTTGTCGGCCTATCCGTTCGCGCGCGAACGCCATTGGATCGCGAGCGGCCCCGCTGATCCGGATCGCAGCCGCCCGCTGAGGGCCTTGCGCGCGCGGCGCTGGGCGCCCGTGGTGCCGCGTGCCGGGCTTGCCGATGGCGAGTCGGCGGTCCCGCCGCAGCGCCGGGTTGTGCTGTGCCGGCCCGCGGCTATGGACGAACAGGCTTTCCTCGTACTCGAGTCGATGCTGCGGAGCGCCGGCACTCCCTGCGAGATCTGGACCTGGGACACCGAGGATGCGGCCGAAGGCTTCGAGCGATTCGGCTGGCACGTGCTGTGCTGCCTGCAGGCAATGTTCGCGGACAAGCCGCGCGACGAGGTCATGTTGCAGGTGGCCTATCCGGAATCCGCGCGCACCGAGCTGTTGCGCGGCCTGAGCGGCATGCTCAAGACGGCGCAGCTGGAGAATCCGCAGGTGCGCGCGCAACTGGTGGGGCTCGAGCCGGACGGCGCTGCCCCGGCGTGGAAGGAGCAGCTCGACCTGTGCGCCGCGATGCGGATCGTGGATATCCGGTACCGCGGCGGCGTCTGCGAGTCCGAAGACAGCGTCGCCCTCGACCATGGCCTGACCCGGATGCCCTGGCGCGCCGGAGCCACATACCTGATCACCGGCGGCGCCGGCGGTCTCGGTCTCGCGTTCGCCGACGAGATCCTGCGCCAGGCGCCCGGCGCGCGCGTGGTGTTGGCAGGCCGCTCCGAATTGACGCACGACAAGGCGGCCCGTCTTGCCGAGTGGGGCCGGCTCGGGCTGCGCGTCGACTACCTGCGCGCAGACCTGTCCCGCCGCGACGAGACACAGGCGCTGCTCGACACGATCGCGCAGCAGCATGGCGCGATCGACGGCGTCATCCACTGCGCGGGCGTCGTGCGCGATGGGTACATTCTCAACAAGCAGCCCGACGCCTATGCGCAAGTCATGGCGTCGAAAGTGCGCTCCGTCGTGCATCTCGACGAGGCGATCGGCGCGGGTGCGCTCGACTTCTTCGTGCAATTTTCCTCGGCGGCCGGCGTCACCGGCAACGTCGGTCAAAGCGACTACGCCGCGGCCAACGCGTTCCTCGATGCGTATGCCTGCCTGCGCGAGCAGCGCGTGCGACAGGGCCAGCGCCAGGGGCGCAGCCTGTCCATCGCGTGGCCGTGGTGGGCGACGCAGGGCATGCAGGTTCCGACACCTCTGCAGGAACAATGGATCGCGCAGGGAATCCGGCCATTGCAGCCCGCCGAGGGCATTGCGGCGTTCTATGCGGCCTACGCGAGCGACGGCGCCTGTATCGAAGTGGTCGGGGCGACCAGCGCGCCAGTCGCCGGCGAGATCGCGAGGGCGTCACGGCCGAGGCTCGCGGCACCGCTCGCGAGCTTGCGTGAGCGCACCCGACAGCGCCTGAAGGATTTGCTTGCCGAAGTGACCAAGCTGAGCGCGTCGCGCATCGACGCGAATGCTCCGCTGGAGCGCTACGGCATCGATTCGATGATGGTCATGCGGTTGAACGCACGGCTCGCCGCGGACTTCGGCGCACTGTCGAAGACGTTGTTCTACGAATACTCCACGCTCGATGCGCTCGGCGACTATCTGACGGCGCAGCATCCCGAGGCATGCGCACGCTGGTGCGAGCTCTCCGAGGCCGGGGCCGAAACCGGCCTCCCGGCCGCGGCGCAGCAGGCGCCGCGCGAGCGCGACGCAGCGCGCGCGCACGAACCGATCGCCGTGATCGGCCTCAGTGGCCGCTACGCCGGCGGACGCGATCTGCGCGCGTACTGGGAGAATCTGCGCGACGGCCGCGACTGCATCGGCGAGATCCCGCCGGAACGCTGGTCGCTCGAGGGCTTCTACGACCCCGACGTCGAGGAAGCCGCTGCGCGCGGCCGCTGCTACGGCAAGTGGGGCGGTTTCATCGAAGGCTTCAGCGAATTCGACGCGCAGTTTTTCGGCATTGCGCCGCGCGACGCGGATCTGATGGACCCGCAGGAGCGGCTGTTCCTGCAGGCCAGCTGGGAGGCGATGGAAGACGCCGGCTATACGCGGCAGTCGCTCGCCACCCGCCACGACCGACGCGTCGGCGTGTTCGTCGGCGTCACCAAGACTGGTTTCGACCTGTACGGTCCGAATCTGTGGCAAAGCGGCAAGGCCCTCACGCTGCACACCTCGTTCGCGTCGATGGCCAACCGGGTGTCGTACGTGCTGAACCTGCAAGGGCCGAGCATGCCCGTCGATACCATGTGCTCGGCCTCGCTCGTCGCGATCCACGAAGGTTGCGAGCATCTGCTGCGCAGCGAATGCGAGATCGCCATCTGCGGCGGCGTGAATGTGTACCTGCACCCGTCCAACTATCTGTATCTGGGCGCCACGCACATGCTGGCGCCTGACGGCCGTTGCCGTGCTTTCGGCGCCGATGCCGGTGGCTTCGTGCCCGGCGAGGGCGTCGGTGCAGTGCTGCTCAAGCGGCTTTCGTCGGCGCAGGCCGACGGTGACTTCGTCCACGGCGTGATCCGCGCGACGGGCGTCAACCACGGCGGCAAGACCAACGGCTACACGGTGCCCAACCCGGTCGCGCAACGCGAGCTGATCGCCGCGACGCTGGCGAAGGCGGGCGTGGACGCACGCACGGTTAGCTACATCGAGGCACACGGCACCGGCACCGTACTGGGCGATCCGATCGAGATCACCGGGCTCGCGCAGGCCTTCGCGCGCCAGACGGCCGACACGCAGTTCTGTGCGATCGGCTCGGTCAAGTCGAACATCGGTCATGCCGAGAGCGCAGCAGGCATTGCGGGCCTGACCAAGGTGCTGCTGCAGATGAAACACCGGCAGCTGGTGCCGAGCCTGCACGCAGCGGCACCGAATCCCAACATCGACTTCGCCGCCACACCGTTCGTGGTGCAGCAGACGCTCACGGACTGGCCGCGGCCGCGGCTGAACCTCGACGGGGCGATGCGGGAGTACCCGCGCGTAGCGGGGATCTCCTCGTTCGGCGCCGGTGGCACCAATGCGCACGTCATAGTCGAGGAATACATCGAGGCACGGCGGGCCAATGGCGAATCGGCTGTGGGCTCGCTGGCACCCGTCGTGATCGTATTGTCGGCCAGGAATGCCCAGCGGCTGACCCTCGTGGCCGAGCGCCTGCTGGACGCGATCGATACCGAAGGCTTCGACGATCGCCATCTGGCCGACATTGCCTACACGCTGCAGGTTGGACGCGAGACGATGGAGTGCCGGCTCGCTTTCACTGTCGCGTCGATGCAGGAGCTTCGCGAACGGCTGCGCGGCTTCAGTGTCGGCGACGCGCTGGCGAGCGGGGCGTATTTCGCGACGCTACCGGCGGATTTTATCGCCGCTGCCGACACGGGCGACCTGATCCGCGCGCGGCTTGCCAACCGCGAATACCGCGGACTCTGCGAGCTGTGGGCGAACGGTGGCGCCGTCGACTGGCAGTTGCTGCACAGCGACGCGGCTGCGCGTCGAATTCCGCTGCCGACCTACCCGTTCGAGCAGACGCGCTACTGGATCGCAGCGAAGGGCGAGGTGCAGGTATCCGCAGCGCCGGGGCCGCGTGATGCCTTGCGCAAGCCGCAGGGGATCCGCTTGCGCAAGCTCGATGCGGCCGGTCACGCGTCGCCGAAGCACGCACCAGTGCCGGTACCGGTACCGGTACCGGTACCGGAGGCGACGGTGGCGGTGAAGGTTCCGCTGGCTGCCTCGGTACGCGAAGCGGCGCGGCCTGCGGTCGCGGTCCGCACCGCAGCACCGGAACGGTTGCGGATCGACCGATCGGTGCTGCAGGCGGAGCTGACCCGCACGCTGGCCGAGGCGCTGTTCATGGATCCGTCGGACGTGGATCCGCGCAAGTCGTTCGCCGAGATGGGCCTGGATTCGATCATCGGCGTGGAATGGGTGCGGGTGATCAACCGGCGCTATGCGCTGCAGATGGTGGCGGCGCGCATCTACGACTATCCGAACGTGGAGCGGCTGGCGCAGTACCTGGCGCAGCAGCTGGAGCAGTGCGAGCCGGCGGTCGCGGTGCCTGCCACGGCACCGGCGCGACCGCGGATCGACCGTTCGGCGCTGCAAGCGGAGCTGACCCGCACGCTGGCCGAGGCGCTGTTCATGGATCCGTCGGACGTGGATCCGCGCAAGTCGTTCGCCGAGATGGGCCTGGATTCGATCATCGGCGTGGAATGGGTGCGGGTGATCAACCGGCGCTATGCGCTGCAGATGGTGGCGGCGCGCATCTACGACTATCCGAACGTGGAGCGGCTGGCGCAGTACCTGGCGCAGCAGCTCGAGCAGCGCGAGCCGGATTTTGCCGGGACGCAGGAGTTCGTCGAAACGCCGGCTTTGTCGCGCGAGGTCGAACGCCCCGTAGTTGCGCCGGCCTCGGCGCAGCCCGTTGCGGGTGCGCGGCTCGTCGCCGAGCCGGAGGCGATTGCGATCGTCGGCATGTCGGGGCGCTATCCGCAGGCGCCGGATCTGGACACGTTCTGGCGCAACCTGAGCGAAGGCCGCGACAGCGTGGAAGAAATTCCCGCGTGGCGCTGGGACGCGCAGCGGTACTTCGATCCGCGCCCGAACCTGGCCGGGAGCATCTACTGCAAATGGCTGGGCGCGATCGAGGACGTCGCCGGCTTCGATCCGCTGTTCTTCGGCATCTCGCCGGCCGAAGCGGAGATGATGGATCCGCAGCATCGTCTGTTCGTGCAGGAGAGTTACCGCGCGTTCGAGGATGCCGGTTACGACCCGCGCTCGCTGGGCGACAGCCGCTGCGGTGTCTACCTCGGAATCATGAGCAACGACTACGCCACGCTGCTGCAGGCGCGCGGCATGGCGAGCGACAGCACGGGCAACAGCGCGGCGATCGCGGCGGCCCGCATCTCTTACATCCTTGACCTGAAGGGGCCGGCGATCTCGATCGACACGGCCTGTTCGTCGTCGCTCGTGGCCACGCATCTGGCATGCCAGGCACTGCGCAACGGCGAGGTGGATATGGCGCTGGCCGGCGGCGTGACGCTGTACCTGACGCCGGGTCCGTACCTGAGCATGTGCGCGGCGGGAATGCTGTCGCCGCAGGGTCGCTGCAAGACGCTGGACAATTCGGCGAACGGCTTCGTGCCGGGCGAAGGCGTCGGCGCGCTGCTGCTCAAGCGGCTGAGCGAGGCGGAGGCGGCAGGCGATCCGATCCACGGGGTTATCGTGGGCTCGGGCATCAATCAGGACGGCAAGACGAACGGGATCACGGCGCCGAGCGCGAACCGCCAGGGCGAACTGCACCGCGAGGTGTACGCACGCTACGGGATAGATCCGAAAACGATCGGCTACGTGGAGATGCATGGCACCGGCACCCAGCTGGGCGACCCGATCGAGCTCGAAGCGTTGCTGAGCGCGTACGGTGCCGCTGGCGTTGCGAAGAACGCCTGCGGGCTGGGTTCGGTCAAGAGCAACATCGGCCATGCATCCGCCGCGGCGGGGATTGCCGGCGTGCACAAGGTGCTGCTGCAGATGCGGCATCGGCAGCTGGCGCCGACGTTGCACTTCAATTCTCCCAACGCGCACTTCGACTTCGCCAACTCGCCGTTCTACGCGAACACAGCGTTGCGTGCGTGGGAGCCGCTGCAGGGACGGCGCCGCGCCGCGGTCAGTTCGTTCGGCCACAGCGGCACCAATGCGCACCTGGTCGTCGAGGAATACGTGGCGCCCGCCAAGGTGCTGCTTGCTCAGGCGTCGTTCGCCGTGACGCCGGCGCGACCCGCCGTGGTGGTGTTGTCGGCGCGTACCGAAGAACGCCTGCGCGTGCAGGCGCAACGGTTGCTCGATGCGATTGCCGCACGAGCGTTCGGTGACGCGGATCTCGCGAGCGTGGCCTACACGCTGCAGGTCGGGCGCGAAGGCATGGAGCATCGTCTCGGTTTCACGGCAGGCACGATGCAGGAGCTGACGCAGCGGCTGCAGCGTTTCGCGGACGGTGAGCCGTCGGTGGACGGGCTGTATCGCGGCGAGGTCAAGCGCAATCGCGAAGCGCTGTTGCTGTTCGGTGGCGACGAGGAACTGCAGGAAGCGACTGCGAAGTGGCTCGAACGCGGCAAGTACGCCAAGGTGCTCGATGCGTGGGTGAAGGGCATGGCGTTCGACTGGAAGCGTCTGTATCCGCACGGTACGCCGCGCACCATGTCGCTGCCGACGTATCCGTTTGCGAACGAACGCTACTGGCTGCCGCTGGAAGGTTCTTCGTTGCCGGTTCCGCTGTCCATCGTGGGTGACGGTGCGGCCGCGTTCGTTGCGGCCGAGGCGCCGCCGCTGCCGGACGCGG
>NZ_JAVTWC010000086.1:0-45106 GCF_032229445.1 Tahibacter sp. | reverse complement strand
TCCTCGCGCTGTACGGCATGGAGTGGGGCGTGATCTCCGGCGGCGGGCATCTCAACATCATCAACGGCAGCCTGCTCGCGAACTGGGAGACCAACAGTTCTGGCCAACTGCTCGGCGACGTCTCCACGCCCAAGAGCAACTATGCATCGTTGTATACGACCATGCGCAGCCGCGGCTGGGTCGGCCAGTTCAACCATCCGGACACCTCGGACCAGTTCCCGGTCGGCGGCACGGTCATGGGCTATAGCGCCGACGGCGACGAAGTCATGGTCGCGGCGGAAATCCTCAACACCTCGGCGTTCTCGTCCAACACCACGGAAACCGAGACCAGCCGCAGCACCTACGAGAGTGCCTACAACAAGCTGCTCGAACGCGGCTTCCATATCGCGCCGGCCAGCAACCAGGACAATCACTGTGCGAACTGGGGCGCGTCGTATACCAACCGCACCGGCGTGCTGCTGCCTACCGGCACCGCGCTGAACGAGGCGAACTTCGTCGCCGCGCTCAAGGCGCGCCGCTTCTTCGCGACGATGGACAAGAACTCGCAGCTGATCCTGACCGCGAACGGCAAGGTCATGGGCGAGCGTTTCAGCAACAGCGGCGCGCTGAACCTCGTGGCCAACTTCGCCAACAGCGCGGGGCGCAGCGCGTCGCAGGTGCGCATCTACGAGGGCGTGCCCGGGCGCAACGGCACCGTCACGCAACTCGCGGCGAGCGCGAGCGTGACGGTCACGCCCAGTGCCGGCGCGCATTTCTACTACGCCAAGGTGACCCAGGACGACGGCAAGATCCTCTGGTCCGCGCCGGTATGGGTCACGCAGGGCAGCGGCGGAGGCGACACGACACCGCCGACGGTGTCGGCCAGCGTCAGCGGCAGCAGCGGCACGATCAGCCTGAACGCGACCGCGTCGGACAACGTCGGCGTGAGCCGCGTGGACTTCCTCGTCGACGGTGCGCTCAAGGGCAGCGACAGCAGTTCGCCGTATGCGCTCGGACTGGACTCGACGGGCCTGAGCAACGGCACGCACAGCCTCGTCGCGCGTGCGTTCGACGCGGCCGGCAACAGCAGGGATTCGAGCGCCGTGAGTTTCAGCGTGAACAATTCCGGCGGCGGTACCCCGGTGCAGCGCATCGTCAACGGCGGTTTCGAGTCGGGAACGGCTTCCTGGACCGCGACGTCGGGCGTGATCACGAACGACAGTGGCGCGGCCGCGCATGGCGGCAGCTGGAAAGCCTGGCTCAACGGCTACGGCAGCGCGCATACCGACACGGTCTACCAGTCGGTCACGATTCCGGCCACGGCAACACAGGCCACGCTGTCGTTCTGGCTCGACGTGACCACCGACGAGACCTCGACCACGCAGGCCTGGGACACGCTTGCCGTCGAGCTGCGCAACGCCAGCAACGCGGTGGTCGCGACGCTCGCGACGTATTCGAACCTCAACGCGCCCGGCGGCTACAGCCAGAAGAACTTCAGCCTCATCGCCTACAAGGGCCAGACACTGCGCGTCCACTTCAAGGGCGTGGAAGGCTCGCAGGTGGCGACCTCGTTCATCGTCGACGATGTGAGTTTGCTGACGCAGTAGGTGCGCGCAATCGGTCCCGGCCCGCGAGCTGCTTGCGGGGAGAGGCCTGGGGTGCGTCGTAATTTGCGAGGAAGAACTACACCATCCCCACCCAAACCATCCGGCCCGTTGGGGCGTTCAAGACTCCCAGAACCTTGCACTTCTGAGCGGCTGCTTTTCACCCGCTGGAAGTTGAGCTTATCTAGCCGAGCCGTTTTTTCCCTCCCCTTCAAGGGGAGGGTTGGGTGGGGATGGTGTTCGTCGTGCATGTGGAGCCGGTGTATTCGCTTGCCACTACCGCGAGTTGCGATGACTTTTCCTATAAGTGGAAAGATGACGTTTTATAAGGAAGGGCCGCGCCCCGCGCCAATCCGAGCCGCGAGCTCTAGGGCGACCAGCGCTCGGCTTCCGCGCGCTGCTCGGCGCTGAGTTCCGCGCCGATGCGATTGAGCACCGCGCGAGCCGTGTCCGCGCGTTCGTCGTCAGGATTGCTGCGCAGGTAGACGCTGAGCCAGCGATAGGCCTGCAGCGGATCGTTCGTGATCGCCGCGGCGAGCAGCAGGCGCGAACGGCGGCCGTTGCCGTCGAGTTCGCGTCCGCTGTCTATCGCGTAAGCCAGGCCCAGGACGTAGGCCGCATCGGCATCGCCGCCGGCGGCGCGCTCGTACACCCGGCCGGGCGCGCGCCGGGCCCAGTCGATGGCCTGCTCGATGTCGCGGCTGTAGCCGGGCGCCAATGGCGGGTCGTCGATGAAGCGCCAGAAATCCTTGTCGCTGCCCAGCCGCGCGGCGATTTCCGCGAGGGCATAGCGCACTTGCGGCGGCTGCGGCACGTAGCCGCGGCATTCGTCGAGCAGGCGCTGCTGCACCGCGCCGAGCTGGCTGCGACGCTGTTCCTGGTCTTCGATCGTGGCGGCCGCGGCGACATCCGTATCGAGCGAGGCGAGACGCGAGCGTCCGCGCGTGGTCGCGCGCAGGAAGCCCGGCGTCGGCAGGCTGCTCCCGGCCTCGGGCGTCAGCGGCATCATCGAGAAACAGCGCGCGTCGCGCTGCAGCCATTCCGCGGCCGCGGCCGCGTCGCCGTTCTCCGCGCGTTCGCGCAGGCTGTCGAGCAGTGGCGACCAGGACGATGTCTGCGCCGGCAGCGGCGGTGGCGGCAGCGCGGCGCTGCGCGCGAGCAGCGGATGGTGCGCCGCGTTCGCGCTGCGCGGCGCACGCGGCAGGCGGCGTGCGCTTTCGCTGGGTGGCGCGGGCGCCGTCGTCGCTTCGGCGGTTGGCGCAACCGTTGCGACGACCTGCGACGCGCGCGTGTCGGCCAGGCGCGTTACCGCATAGCCACAGGTCGCGCCAAGCAGCGCGGCGGCGAGTGCGTAGGCCGTGCGCATCAACGCGCTCCCGCGCGGCGCACGTTGCCGCAGAGCGAATTGTCGGGTGAAGGGCCGACGGCCGGCGCCTGGAAACGGATGCGCGCGCGCGCCGCCGCGGCCCAGGCGTCGGCCTGGGCGATGCGCTCGGCACTCAGGCGGGCCGCGTTGCTGCGCTGGATTTCCGACCAACGCGTCGCCTGGTCCGGCGACAGCGTCTGCTGCGCGACCGCCGCATAGGCATAGGCCCAGTAGGGATCGTCGCCGAGACGGCCGGTCCAGGGTCGCGCGTCACGCGGCTGCCAGGTCGAGTACATGCCCGACAGCACGGCGGCCGCTTCAGGCAAGCCGCTTTCGAATGCCTGGCGCACGAAGGCCGGCGATTCGCTGTTCCAGCGCTCGCTCCAGTCGACCCATTGCGGCGACATGATCTCGCGGTTCCATTCGTTGGGTGCGAGTGCGTAGCAGAGCTGCGCCTCCGGATCGCCGGCGGCCGCGGCCTGGCGTATCCATTCTGCACTTCTGGACAATGCCGTAGGATCGACACCCTCGCAGCGCTTCTGCGCCTGGACCGCGTTCGCGACGAAGTGCTCGGCGGCCTGCAGGCGGCGGTCGATGATTTCCTCGGGACTGATTTCTTCTCCCGCTTCGCTGCCGCCTGCCGCACCGCCGGGGGCGCCCGGCACGCGAGGCCCGCCGCGGCCACGACGACCGCCGCGGCTGCCGCGGTCCATCAGCCGCTCGGCGATGTCGAGCTGACGTTCCTGAGTGGCGCATTCGTAGAGATCGTCGGCGAGGCGGCGCGCGGCCTGGGCGTCGCCGTCGCGTGCCTGTTGCGCGAGTTCTTCGTAGTACGAACTGATGGGCACGTCGCGCGCGGGCAGCGGCGTGGTGCGTGCGGCAGAGGACGGCTTCGCCGCGGCAGCCACCGTTTCCGTCGAGGCTGCGGTCGCTGCCGCTGCGCGACTGTTGGTGGCAGGCGTCTCCACATCGCCGAGCGACGTTTCCGGCGCGGCTGCGCCGGTCAGACGCGCGATGGCGTGTCCACCTGCGATGCCACCGATAAAGCAGGCCGCAAGCAGCAGGGCTGCACGGCGACCGTTCGCTGTTGCCATGATGATGACTCGTGCCTGCAATCCGTCCTGATCATGCCTACCCCGCGCGCTGCTGGCGAGATGCCGCGCGGCGAAGTGTTCAGCTTTGCGGCAGTGCGGTGTCGAAGCATCGCCGCCTGTCTTTCGGATTGTCTTTGACGTCTGCGGCTTGATTGCGTGCGGCGGATTTCCCGAGAGCCGCAGAAAAAGCATCTTCCCCCCGCGCAAATGCGCGTGGTGGAGAGGGCTCAAGCTGCAACGACCCTGCGCCGCCGGGTCGCATCGGCCGACGTCGCGCGAATCGGCGAAGCGCCTTCAGGAAACGCCACCATTCATCACATTCACTGTGACGTGGACTTCGTGATCGCCGTACCCAGCTCGCGCTCGAGCGCCGCCCGCTCCGACGGATCGAGGCGCCCCGCCAGTTGCACCAGCGCCGCGCGCGCGAATGCCGCATGCGCGCCGTCCGGCGCGAGCTGCAGGTAGCGCGAAAGCCATCGGTAGGACTGTGCGGCGTCATTGTCGAGTGCGCCATTGAGCAGGAAGTAGGCGTCGAGTCCGGCCGGCTCATCGTCGGCATCCAGCGCGTACGCGAGGCCCAGCGCCAGCGCGGCGTCGGCGTCGCCGCGTCCGGCACGTTCGCTCAGCATCGCCGGCACACGGCTCGACCAGTCGCGCATATGTGCGAGCTGCTCGGCATTGCCGCCCTGGTTCATCGACAGGTCCTCAAAGAACGGCGGCTCGGCGATGAAGCGGCGCAGCCCTTCGGGAGGACCGTGCTGCGCGGCGATCTGGGCGATCGCGTAGCGTTCGGCGTCGTTGCTCGCGCGGTATCCGTTGCAGGACGCATGCAGGCGCGCTTCGATCGCGCGTGCGCGCGTCTGACGCTGCGCGGCGTCGATGGAACGGTCAGCGAGGTATGCGTGCTCCTCAGCGCTGATCTGCGCAAACCGCGGTCGCTCCGGCGGCTCCGATTCGTCGTCGAAGTACTCCACCAGAACGATGGCGCTAAAGCGCTCGACATAGCGGCAGGCGCGATTCAGATCCATCCATTGCAGCGCTGCGGCGCCGTCGCCGGCCATGGCGCGCTGCTGCAGTGCGATCTGTTCGGCATTTCCGCCCGGTGGTGTCATGGTCGGCGGCGCGACACGCGCTGTCCGTGGCGGCGCTTTCGACGTCCGCTCAGCCAGCGGCGCGTTGTCCGCCGGTGTTAGGGCCGGTCTGTCGGGATCCGCAGCGGACTTCGGCCAGAAGAAGCCGACAGCGATTCCGGCGGCCACGGCGATCACGATGACAATGGCGCGCCTCATGGCCACGACGCCAGGTAGCCGAGCCGTGCGCAGTCGGCAGGCAAACCGCCGCGCCCGGAATCGGGCAGGGGCGGCAGCATCATTCGGTCGTGCTGAGCGGCGGCCCACTCGGACGCCTGTGCGCGCTGCGTGGACGACAGCGGCAGCGCGAGCTTCTGCGCGCGTTGGTTCCATCGGTCCCGCCGCTTGCCGGGAAGCACGTCGGCTGCGACGAGTGCGTAGGCGTAGGCCCAGTAAGGATCATCGCCGATGCGGCCAAACCAGCGTCCACCCAGTTCGGGACGCGTATGCATCTGCGACAGCACGGCGGCCGCTTCCGGCATACCGGCATCGAACGCGCGGCGCAGTAGTTGCGGTGATTGCGCGTAGGCCTGTTCCGCGTGCCGCTGCCAGGCCGGCGAGAGCACGTTGCGGTTCCAGTCGTTCGGAAACAGCGCGTAGCAGAGCATAGCGGCGGGATCGCCGTTGCGCGCGGCCTGTTCGAGCCACTCGCTCGCGCTGCCCGGCTGCGCGTCGATGCCGGCACAGCGCTCCTTGCCTTCGCGGTACTGCTGCAGCATCGCATCCGTCATCTGCAGCATTCGCTCGTTGTGTACGGCGCTCGCCTCGTGCGCATTGGCCGCCTGGACGTCGAGCGTGGCGTTGACGGTCAGCAACACATCGTCGCCATGTCCGCAACGCAACAGGTCGTCCGCGAGGCGCCGTGCCGCGGCCGCATCGCCAACGCGTGCGCGCGCGGCGAGCTCGTCGAAGACGCTGGCAACGGGAGCATCGGCCGGTGGCAGCGGTTCTGTGCTCATCGGTCGCGGCGACAGCGCCCGTGGCGCCGGTCGCGTGCCCGCACGTGCGGATGCCGTCGGCGCGTCAGCAACTGCGGCGTGGCTGGCGACAGGGCTTTCGATCGGCGCGGAAGGCGTGACCGACGATCCGCGCGCGAGCACGCTGCCGATGGCGATGCCCACGACGAAGCCGCCGGCAACCAGGAGCAGGAAACCCCGATTCGATTGCATCGTTCTCCCGCGATGTCCCTGATCCCGGGCATACAGTAGCCGTGCGCCGGAAACACTGCCAGTGATGCATCAGTAATGACTTGAGTTGGCCAGGATCGTCCCCAACCGCAGCAGTTCGAACCCGATCAGGAACGAATCATGGACGTGTTGCGCATCGCCGCATTTTCCGATGGTGAACAAGGCGGCAATCCCGCCGGCGTCTGGCTCGGCGCAGCCCTGCCCGATGCGGCGCAGATGCAGCGCATCGCGGCCGAGGTCGGCTTTTCCGAAACCGCCTTCGCGGCGCCGACCGCGGACGGCTGGCGCGTGCGCTATTTCTCGCCGCAGAGCGAAGTGCCGTTCTGTGGCCACGCGACGATCGCGCTGGGCGCTGCGCTCGCGCTGCATCACGGCGACGGCGACTACGCGCTGGAGCTCAATCAGGCGCGCATTCGCGTGCAGGGCCGCCGTGACGGCGCTGTCGTTGCGGCAGCGCTGCAGTCGCCGACTACGCACAGCCGTGACGCCGATCCGGCGCTGCGGCAGCGCGCGCTCGACCTGTTCGGTCTGGGTGAAGACGATCTCGACCCGCGCCTGCCGCCGGCGCATATTCATGCTGGCGCGGACCATCTGCTGCTGGCCCTGCGTTCGCGCGAGGCGCTGGCGGCCATGCACTACGTGCAGGACGCCGGCCGCGCGCTCATGGACGATGCCGGCTGGATCACGATCGCGCTGGTCTGGGCGGAGTCGGCGCAGCGCTTCCATGCGCGCAATGCGTTCGCCTCGGGCGGCGTCTACGAAGACCCGGCGACCGGTGCCGCGGCCGCGGCGTTCGCCGGCTATCTGCGCGACAGGCAGTGGCCGCATGCAGGCGCGATCGACATCGTGCAGGGCGAGGACATGGGCATGCGTTCGCTGCTGCGCGTCGGAATTCCGGCGCTTGGGGGCAGCCCGGTGGAAGTATCCGGCGTGGCCCGCGTGATGGGCTAGCGCGGCCTGGCTTCCTCTGCCGCCGTAGCGGCGGTTGCGCAGGGCCGTGCGTGTGGTCAACGCGCAGTGGCGCGCCACCGTGCTTCATGTACAGTTCCACAAGCGCCGATCGCGGCCTGCTGGGGAGCTCGCATGATCAACGTCGTCGTCGACCTTTCGCATCACAACGCGAGCGTCGATTTCGCCCAGCTCGGCGCCGCAGGCATCATCGGCGTGCTGCACAAGGCGACCCAGGGCGCGAGCTATGTCGATCCGCTTTACACGTCGCGCCAGGCGCAGGCGCGTGCAGCCGGCCTGCGCTGGGGCGCCTACCATTTCGGCGACGGCAGCGACGCGCAGGCCCAGGCCGGGCATTTCCTCGCGAGCGCGAATCCCGCCGCCGGCGATCTGCTGGCGCTCGATGTGGAACAGAACACGCAGGGCAGCTCGATGACGCTGACCCAGGCCGAAGCCTTCGTGCAGTCGGTGTTCCAGCGCACCGGGCGCTGGCCCGGCGTCTATGGCGGCAGTTATCTCAAGCAGCTGCTCGGCAGTTCGACCACGTCGGTGCTGGGCAACTGCTGGCTGTGGATCTCCGAATACGCGAGCGCGCCGGTGATCGCGCCGCTATGGCCGCAGTGGACGCTATGGCAGTACACCGACGGCAACCTCGGTCCCGGTCCGCACGGCGTCGCCGGTGTCGGCAATTGCGACCGCGATTTCTACAACGGTGACCTCGCCGGACTGCAGCGCTGGTGGCTGCCGGGCTGACCGTTTGCGCCGGCTAGCCTCGCAGGGCGGCGCGCGGCAATGCCTCGGTGCTTGGGCGCGCCTGCGGCTTATCTCATCCGATTGCGTCGCTGCGTCCGTGCGTCAGTGCGTCCGCGAGGCACGAATCTCCAGCGCGCTCTGCGCCACTTCCACATGCGTCCGGTGGTGGCGCATTGCGCGATTGCGGAGTTCGGTTCAGTGCGCAGCCGGCGCACCGGCGGCGTGATCGTAGAAGAACGGCGCCACATAGTTACGGCTGCTTGACACTCAAATGCGAATCATTATCATCTGGTCACCCACCCGGGAACCGGAGCCAACCATGTCGGTGATGACGTCCACTCTTGCACTTCAGGCTGACCGCACCACGACGGCGAGTCGGCCGACGACGACGACGCCGGCACAGCGCCGCGTCGATTCGCGTCTGCTGCTGCGCGAATCGCGCGAACTCGTGATCGAACACCTGGGCCAGGAATATCGCCTGCGCCGTACACGTAACGACAAGCTGATCCTGACCAAATAAGCGCGCGGCACGCGGTACGGCGTTGCCGGACCGGCGTCGCGTTGCCCCCCGCGTCCACGTCAGAGTAGCCAGCCTCGGCCGACCGCCATCCCGGCCCCTTGCCAGCCAGCTCCGAGACTCCCGCGTTGCGCCATTCCGGCGCGGCGCCAGCCTTCCCCATCGAGGCTCGCATGTACAAGCTGCCCTTTCTGCGCGCAGCCGGCGAAGCGCGTACAGCGGCCGAGCGCTGCGGCGATGCTGCCGCGACCGCTGCGTTGCTACAGGCCATCGTATTGCCAGCGGACAACCCCCTGGTCGCGCTGGCGCGCCGCTGGCATGCGCTTGGACCGGTGTTGTGGCTGTGGCGCGCGCCGGCCGGCTGCGCGGCCGATCTCAGTGCGATCGCCGGCTGGAACTGCATCCATCGCATCGAACCCGACGGCATCTGCGAGGCACTGCGCTTCTTCCGCGATGACGGTCGCGAACAGGCCCGTCTCTATCTGTTGCCCGACAGCGACTATCTCGTCTGGGAACAACTACTGCACTGCGTGCCATGCAGCGTGCCGGAACCGCCGCGCGGACTGCACCAGCGCCTGCGCGACGCCGCCTGGTCGCGCGCCGGCCATGCCTGGCAGGGCGCAATCGTGCGCTTCTGCCACGGCGTCGATGCGGGCCGGCCCTGGCTGCTGGCGGAAGCCGCCGCCGCGGTTTCGGCGACGGGCCGGCGGCGTGCGCTGGAGATCTGCGGCGGCCTCGATGCGACGCTGATGCGCTGACCGGTACAGCGTGCGATGTCGATGCGCGCTGTGCGTTGGCTACGCGGTACGCCGTCGGGGAACGGCCGCTCGTGCAGTCCAGGGACGGATCGCTTCCAGCGCTGCGCCGTCGATCGGCTCCCGGAGAAAGCGGCGGAGTCGTTAGCGTTCGGCGCCGTGTACGGAGCTACAGGCCTATAGCGTGTTCGCCTCAGCGTCACGCGGCGGCTTCGGCGCAGCCGGCGGCGCTGGCGCACGCAGCGGATGCGGCGCATAGCCGATCGACGGCGGCGGTGGCGGCGCGGGAGCGACCGGCGGCACGGGTGGTGGCGGAGCTGCCGGAGCCGGCGGCTGCGGCGGTGTGGGCTCAGCTGGCGCGGCAGGGGGGGCGGGCGGCGCCGGTGGCGCCGGTGGCAGCGGGAACATGTTCTTGTACTGCGGCACCTTGGTGTTCACGGTCAGCGTTTTCTTCTGCCGCAGCACGCCGAGCTGGACCTCGCTGCCCGCATCCGCGTCGCGCAGCCGGCGCATGACGTCGGATGGCGAATCGACCTTGCTGCCGGCCACACTTTGCAGAATGTCTCCGCCTTTCAGTTCGGGCATGTCGTCCGGATCCGCCGACAGTACGAGCACGCCCTGCTGGGTGCCGAAGTAGTTGCCCAGATCGGGATTCAGCGGCGCGAGGTTGATGCCCCACCACGGCATCAGCTTGATGCGCAGGTCGCGCAGCTGCTGGAGATTGCCCGCACTGCGCACATGATCGACGTGTACGCGCGCATCCCTGACGCTGCGCTCGACTTCGCGACGGATCTTTTCCGGGTCGATGTCGATGTCCAGGTCGAGATCCATGTCGACGCCGGTCATGACCTGCGGCCAGTTCAGCGCTTCGCGCCGCGCGGCAGTGACGATGACGTCGAGGTTCTTGCCGTTGCGCGACAGCGCGAGCTTGACCTTCTGGTCCACCTTGAGGTCCTGCAGCACTTGCCGCGCAGTATCGAGTTCGTCGCGGCCGAGTGTTTTGCCGTCGATCGACAGCAGCAGGTCTTCATTGCGCACACCGGCCTTGTCGGCGGGGCCGCCCGGCGTGACCGCGGCGATCTGCACGCCCTTGTCGACAGGCCGCATGACGATGCCGAGCATGGCGCGATCGGTGTCGCCCAGGTAGCGCCAGGCAAATTTGCGCGGTCCGCCGTCGCCCAGGCGCACGGAAATGTCGCCCATCCTGCGGCCGAGTTCGCGCATCTCCTTGCGCAATTCGTCGAGTTCCGCGCGGGCGGCGGCTTCCGCGGCAGGCGTTGCGTACGCCTCGGCATTTGCCATGGCGCCGGCGTGTGTCGCCGCAGCCTCGGCGTGTGCCTCGGCGCGGGCTTTTGCTGCCGGTCGCGCCGCTGCCGCCGCTTCGGCCCGGGTGGCCGGTTCGGCCGCGTGCGCCACGCCCAGTAGGGTCATGGCAATCATCGGAAAAATGGATTTCATGGCATTCCTCACAAAGTATTCCAGGTGTCAGGCGCGGCCGCGTATCCGTTCGCGGCCACGCCGGTGCCAGCCAGGCTGTAGGTGGTGCGGACCGCGGCGAGATCGCGCAGCAGTTCCACGCGATCGCGCCACAGCGCTTGCGTGTCGCTGCCGGTGTCGCTGCCGGCGGCCAGTTGCAGGTCGATCAGGCCGATCATGTCTTCGATCTCGGTCGCGGCCATGAGGCTGCGACCATCCAGCGGGGTCTCGTCGGCCTTCAGCGTGCGCAGCCATTCCTCGATGCGGCCGGATTCGCTGCGAAGTGCGGCCAGTTCGGCCGTGCTGTCTGTCGGGACGTTCGCGCCGGAAGTGGCTGCGATGCTGCCCGTGGACGTCGTGGGTGGTGGTGCGACCGCGTCGCGGTTCATCGGAACCAGCGCGATGGCGAGCAGCGCGAGTCCCGCGGCCAGTGCCGCGGGCACCCAGAGCCTGCCGCGGCGCGGGCTAGCCGGGCGCGTCCGGGCGGCCGCGCTGCGGCGTGTGGCCGGATCGCCGCTCGCATCGGCATGGACAGTTTCGAGCGCGGGGAGCTCACCGACCGTGGCGGTGTCGCGCACCAGTCCCTGCGCCCGCAGGCTTGCGGCGAGGGCATCCCAGCCGCCGTCTGGCGGCGTCGCCAGCGGCAACTCGCGCAGGGCGCGGCCGACCGTCGCGGCGTTCAGGTCGGTTGCGGATTGGCGATCAGACATGGGTTCGACTCCGTGGTGCTGTCCAGGAAACCGCGCAGGCGTGCAGTGCCTCGGGCGACCTGGGATTTGGAGAAGCTGACGCTTTTGCCCAGGGCATCGGCGATCTCCGGATGGGAATAGCCTTCGACGTGATAGAGCCAGAGCACACTGCGCGTCAGCGCCGGTAACCGGCTCAGCGCCTGTTCCAGCACGAGGCCGTCGGCATGCACCCAGGGCGGCGGCGCTTCCGTTTCGATCTCGTCGTAGCTCGCGTCGAATTCGATGCGCCGGTCCTTGCGCAGACGCATCAGCGCTTCATTCAGGGCGATCTGGCGCAGCCAACCCCAGAACGGCGAATCGCCGCGGAACTGGTCGAGGCGCTGGAACAGCTTGAGCATCGCGTCATGCAGGATCTCTCGCGCGGCGTCCGCGTCATTGAGCAGGCGCAGCGCCAGGCTGTAGACGGGCCGCTCGAACAGGCGGTAGATCTGCTCGAAGGCGCGCAGCTCGCCGCGCTGGGCGCGTTGCAGCAGGCTGTCCGGCACATCGATGGCGAAGTTTGATCGGTCCACGGTCGGTCTGGATGCGGGTGGCCGCGCAATGGTCGCAGGCGGAGTCCGCGTAGTGGGGCCCGGAAGCCAAAGCCATGGGCGCTACGGGCACCGTCCGCATCTTCCTCGATACCGGGCCGCGCTGTCCGTCGGCCTGTCCGCGGACAGGCGTACGTCCCACGATTTTCGCGTAATTGTTTGATAAATAATGAAATAATGATTTGGCACGGGTGTTGCTGAAACGGGTCCATACCGAACCGTTCCGCTGCGGCGGACACCGACTCGACCCGGAGCACCTCAGATGATTCGCGATACCTCGGCCCAGGACAGAGCCATGAGCAACGCCGTAGCGCCGACCCGGCGCTACTGGAAATACGCCGTCGCCGCCGGCGTCGTCGTCCTGCTCGCGGCGTGGATATTGCCGGGCATGACCCGCATGCTGGGTTCGGGCGCTTCCTTCAGCAGCGAGCGCCTGCGCTTCGCCGAGGTCAAGCGCGGCAACCTGACCCGTGACATCTCCGCCCAGGGCCGCCTCGTCGCCGCGGTCAGCCCGACCCTCTACGCGCCGAACGGCGGCATCGTCACGCTGACCGTGCAGGCCGGCGACAAGGTCGAGAAGGAACAGGTGCTGGCCGAAGTCGTCAGCCCCGAGCTCAGCAACCGGCTACAGCAGGAACAGGCATCGCTGCAGAGCGCGGAGCTTGCCGCCGAACGTACGAGCATCGACAACCGCAAGCAGCAGTTGACCACGCAGAAGGCCGTCGATCAGGCCGAGATCGACCGCCAGACCGCCGCGCGCGAAGTCGAGCGCACGCAGAAGGCGTTCCAGCTCGGCGCGCTGCCGCAGCTGGACGTGATGCGCGCCAAGGATGCGCTGCAGAAAGCTGAAATCACCCTCGCACACGCCAGGAAAGACGTCGCGCTCGAACGCGAAAGCCTGGATTTCGAACTCAAGACTGCGCGCCTCACGCGCGATCGCCAGCGCCTGCTCGTCACCGACCTGCAGCGGCAGGTGGACGAACTGAAACTGCGTTCGCCGGTCGCCGGCCAGGTCGGCCAGCTGCTGGTGCAGCAGAAGGCCAACGTCGCAGCCAACGCCGGCATCCTGACCGTCGTGGATCTTTCGGCGATGGAAGTTGAAGTGCCGGTGCCGGAAACCTTTGCGCGCGAACTCGCGATCGGCATGCCCGCGCAGATCCAGAACGCCGGCCAGACCCTGACCGGCGAACTGTCCGCGGTCAGCCCCGAAGTGGTCAACGGCCAGGTCACCGCGCGCGTGCGCTTCACCGGCGAACAGCCGGCCGGGCTGCGCCAGAACCAGCGCATGTCCACGCGCATCCTGATCGACGAACACCCGAACGTGCTGATGGTCGAGCGCGGTCCTTTCGTCGATTCCGGCGCCGGCCGCGTCGCCTACGTCGTCGGTAAGGACGGCATGGCCGAGCGCCGCGCGATCGAAGTCGGCGCGACCAGCCTCAACGCCGTGGAACTGGTTTCCGGCGTCAAGGAAGGCGACCGCCTGATCATCTCCAGCCTCGACGAATTCAAGGGCGCCGAGCGAATCGCGCTCGCGCGCTGAACCGTGCCGCTCCCGCCTGTCACCTTTCCATTTTTGCTCCACGCCAGGGACTCAACGCCATGCTCAAGATGAACCACCTGTCCAAGGTTTACCGCACGCACCTCATCGAGACTCATGCGCTGCGCGATTTTTCCATCCATGTGCGCGAAGGCGAATTCGTCGCGGTGACCGGGCCGTCCGGCTCGGGCAAGACCACGTTCCTCAACATCGCCGGCCTGCTGGAAGAGTTCAGCGGCGGCGAGTTCTGGGTCGACGGCGTGGACGTGCGCGGCATGAACGACGACCAGCGTTCGCGCCTGCGCAACGAGAAAATCGGCTTCATCTTCCAGGGCTTCAACCTGATTCCCGACCTGAATCTGTTCGACAACGTCGACGTGCCGCTGCGTTACCGCGGCTTTTCCGCCGCCGACCGCAAGCGCCGCATCGAGGAAACGTTGTCGCGCGTCGGCCTGGCCTCGCGCATGAAGCACTACCCGGCGGAGCTGTCCGGCGGCCAGCAGCAGCGCGTCGCGATCGCGCGCGCGCTGGCCGGCACGCCGCGCCTGCTGCTGGCCGACGAACCCACCGGCAATCTCGATTCGCTAATGGCGCGCGGCGTGATGGAACTGCTCGAGGAGATCAACCGCCAGGGCACGACCATCATCATGGTCACGCACGATCCGGAGCTGGCCGCGCGCGCGCAGCGCAACGTGCACGTGATCGACGGGCAAGTCACCGATTTCGACGCCGAGCCGCAGCTGCGCGTGCCGGCCGGTAACGACGCTGCCGTGGCCCTGGCCTGAGGAATGCCGATGTTCACCTATTACCTGCAACTGGGATTCCACAGCCTCAAGCGCAATCCGCTGCTGACCGCGCTGATGGTCTTCGGCATCGCGCTGGGCATTGGCACCAGCATGACCAGCCTGACCGTGTTCTACCTCATGGGCAGCGACCCGATTCCGTGGAAAAGCGACAAGCTGCATGCGGTGCAGCTCGACAACTGGAGCGCCGAGCAGCCGTACCAGCCGCCGAACGAGCCGCCCGACCAGATCACCTACCTCGAAGCCAAGGCGCTGATGGAAGCGCGCAAGGCGGACCTGCAGACCGCGATGTACAAGGTGGCCTGGCCGGTGCAGCCGGAGAACCCGGAGATCAAGCCGTTCTCGTCGCTGGGACGCGCGACCTATACCGATTTCTTTGCGATGTTCGAGCCGCCGTTCAAGTACGGTCGCGCCTGGGACGCCGCGCAGGACACCCAGCAAGGCCGGGTCGCGGTGCTGTCGAAGGAGATCAATGAAAAGCTGTTCGGCGGCCAGGACAGCACCGGCAAGCGCGTGCGCCTCAACGAGATCGAGTACACGGTCGTCGGCGTGCTCGACACCTGGAAGCCGCGCGTCAAGTACTACGACCTGACCATCGGCGCGTTCAACGATCCCGACGAATACTACGTGCCGTTCACCACGGCGATCGAGCTGAAGACCCAGCCGAGCGGCAACAATTCCTGCTGGGCCAATTCCAAGCCGGGTTGGGACGGCTATCTCGCGTCCGACTGCGTCTGGATCCAGTTCTGGGTGCAGCTCGAATCCTCGGCGCGCGAAGAGGAGTACATGACCTTCCTCAACAATTACGTGAGCGAGCAGAAGAAGCTCGGCCGCTTCCCGCGCCCGCTCAACAACCGCCTGCCCGACGTCAACGAATGGATCGAGGCGCAGGGCGTGGTCTCGCGCGACGCGCAGATCCAGGTCGGCCTGTCGTTCGCCTTCCTCATCGTCTGCCTCGTCAACACGGTCGGCCTGCTGCTCGCGAAGTTCATGCGCAAGTCGACCGAGATCGGTCTGCGCCGCGCGCTCGGCGCCACGCGCCGTCAGCTGTTCGCGCAGCATCTCGTCGAGGCCGGGGTCATCGGCATCAGCGGCGGCCTGATCGGGCTCCTGCTGACCTGGTTCGGCCTGATGGCGGTGCGCGCGCTGTATGCGGGTCTCAACAACGTTGCGCGGCTGGACTGGGTGATGGTGCTGACCGCCATCGCGCTGTCGGTCGTCGCGGCGGTGCTTGCCGGTCTGTTCCCGACCTGGCGCGCCTGCCAGATCACGCCGGCAGTGCAACTGAAGACGCAATGACCGGCGATACCTGATCTGGTGCTTTGCCTTCTTGTGTCCTGCACCCGATCTCTACAACGCCGCCGGACACTCGCTTTGCGAGCATCCGGCCGGTCCCTTGACTCAAGGGGCCTTTAGAAAACACAAAGCAAAAGCCGCTCCGACTTTCTCGGAACCTGCTAACGCTATACAGGTGGAATCATGGAAATCCGTCCTATCCTCTCGGCGCTGATGCGCAGCAAGGTGGCCCTGGTGCTGATCGGCCTGCAGATCGCGCTGACCCTGGCCATCGTCTGCAACGCGCTGTTCATCATCTCGCAGCGCCTGCAGCTCATGGGCCGCGACAGCGGCATCAACGAGGCTGACACCTTCACCATCGGCAGCCTCGGCTTCGGCGCCGACTTCAACGTCAAGACCAGCATCGACGAGGACATCGCCATGCTGCGCGGACTGCCAGGTGTCGCAGCCGCGTCGCCGACGAACACGGTGCCGATGTCCAACGGCGGCTGGTCTACCGGCATCAGCCTCAAGCCCGAGCAGAAGGTATCTACCGCGCCGTCGGCCATGTACTTCGTCGACGAGCACGGCCTCGACGCATTCGGCGCCAAGCTCGCCGAAGGGCGTTTCTTCACGGCCGACGAGATCACGTTCCGCGAGCGCGGCGACAACACCTGGCCGCCGGTCACGGTGATTACGCGCGCGCTGGCCAACAAGCTGTTCCCGGGCGAGTCGGCCGTCGGCAAGCAGATCTACTTCGACAACGAAGGCGCGCCGCAGACCGTCGTCGGCGTCGTCGAACGCATGCAGGCGCCGTGGATCGGCTTTGCCTCCGACGAGGGGCCTGACGCGGAGTTCTATTCCTCGTTCGTGCCGCAGCGCATCGCCTTCAGCAACTTTGGCCGCTATCTGATCCGCGCGGAGCCCGGCCGCCGCGACGAAGTCATGAAGGCCGCCGAAGCCAAGATGACCGAGACCAACCACAGCCGCATCGTGCGCGAGCCACGCTCGGTAGAGGGCATCCGCGCCGAGGGTTACCAGGAACACCGCGCGATGACCATCATCCTGATCGGCGTCATCGTGGCGCTGCTCGCGGTGACGGCGCTGGGCATCGTCGGCATGGCCAGCTTCTGGGTCACGCAACGCACCAAGCAGATCGGCACGCGACGCGCGCTGGGTGCGACGCGCGGATCGATCCTGCGCTACTTCATGACCGAGAATTTTCTGATCACCTCGCTGGGCCTGGCCCTGGGCATCGTGCTGACCTACGGACTCAACTACTGGCTCATGGCCAACTACGAGGCGCAGCGCCTGCCGCTGATCTATCTCGGTGGCGGCGTGATCGCGCTGCTGGTGCTGGGCCAGGCCGCAGTATTCGGCCCGGCCACGCGCGCTTCGCGCGTACCGCCGGCGGTCGCGACGCGCAGTGTTTGAAAGCAGCAAAGAGGGGAGAGGAGCGAGCGACGTGTGTCAGGGCCGGGCCGGCGCTGCGCACTCGCTGCTCACTTCTCTTCGCTCATTCCTCGCTTAAACTCACGCAACCAACGCGCGCCGGGCTGCATCCAAGCAGCCCATGCGCAGCCCGAAACCCCTATCCCATCGTGAGCCCATGCGCACCGTCCTGGTGATCGACGACAACCCGGCCGTGACCACGGCCCTGGAAGTCCTGCTGTCGCTCAATGAGATCCGCAGCGTCTCTGCGCTGTCGCCCGAGCAGGGGCTGGCCATGCTCGAGCAGGAGGCGATCGACCTCGTCATCGCCGACATGAATTTCCACCTGGACACGACCTCGGGCGAGGAAGGCATCGCGCTGTTCCGTGCGATCCGCGCGCGCCACCCGGACCTGCCGGTGATCCTGCTGACCGGTTGGACGCGGCTCGAAACCGCAGTCGAGCTGGTCAAGGCCGGCGCGGCGGACTATCTGGCCAAGCCCTGGGATGACCAGAAACTGCTCGCAACGGTCGAGAATCTGCTGGAGCTTGCCGAGTCCACGCGGGAAGTCACGCGCCTCAAGCGCGCGCGCAACAAGAGCCAGGACGCGTTGCGTGCGCGCTTCGACCTGCGCCATCTCGTGTTCGCCGATTCGGCGACCGAACGCGTCGTCGAACTGGCCTGCCAGGTCGCGCGCGCGGATCTGCCTGTGCTGATCACCGGTCCGAACGGCGCCGGCAAGGAGCGTATCGCCGAGATCGTGCACGCGAATTCCGCGGTGAAGAACGGACCGTTCATCGCCGTCAATTGCGGCGCGCTGCCGAACGACCTGATCGAAGCCGAGCTGTTCGGTGCCGACGCTGGCGCATACACCGGTGCGAACAAGGCGCGCGAGGGCCGCTTCGAGCTCGCCGACGGCGGCACGCTGTTCCTCGACGAGATCGGCAACCTGCCACTGTCGGGCCAGATCAAGCTGCTACGCGTGCTGGAGACGGGGCAGTTCGAACGCCTGGGCTCGGGCCGGACGCGAACGGTCAAGGTGCGCGTGCTCAGCGCGACGAACGCGGACCTGCCGGTGATGATCCGCGAAGGCCGCTTTCGGGAGGACCTGTTCTACCGGCTCAACGTGATCGAACTTGCCCTGCCGCCGCTGCGCGATCGCACCGATGACATTCTTCCGCTGGCGCACCATTTCCTCGGCGACGATGTAAGACTCGCCGACGACAGCCGCGCGGCGCTGCTCGCGCACACCTGGCCGGGCAACGTGCGCGAGCTCAAGAACGCGATCCAGCGCGCGCGCGTGCTCTGCCGCGACGGCGTGGTGCAGCCGGCGGACCTCGGCCTGGCGGCGTTCGTGCGTGCCCCCGTGCGCGGTGCCGACGAACCCGACCGCGCCGCGATCGAGGCGGCGCTGGCGCGCGCGCGCGGCGTGATCAGTCAGGCCGCGTCCGAGCTGGGCCTGTCGCGCCAGGCGCTGTACCGGCGTCTCGAAAAGCTCGGTATAAGTATTCCGGGCTGATCGGGCCGGTCCGATCTGACCGCCGCGCGCAAAACCGATGTGATGATGCGGCCTGCGCGTCGCGAAGGATTGCCGCGTTGCATGCCGCGCACGGTTCCGCACGGCCTACCTGCTGAGCCCGGGAACCTCTGAACAACGTAGGATGCGCCTTTGGTTCTGGAGCCCCCTTGAGTCAAGGGGGTGAAGAGTGATCGCTCAGAACCGCAGGTTCTGATCGCTCTGAACGCCCAGTGGGCCGGGACGAAGAGTGATCGCTCAGAACCGCAGGTTCTGATCGCTCTGAACGCCCGATGGGCCGGGCGCGAACGCTTGTAATGCAGGCGTTGGCAGGGTTGTGGAGATCTGGTGTAGGCCACAAGAGCGATACTCCAGAATCTTGTTCAGAACCTCCTGAGAGTTGACGATCATCCGACAGCGAGCAGGGAAGTCGATGCGGTTTCTTTCGCTGCAAGGCAAGCTCACGCTGGTGCTCGCGCTGGTCGGCGTCGCCGCTGCGGTCGTTGCGCTGGCGCTGCGGCACTGGCTCGGCGATCTGGCCCTGAGCCTGTTGCTGACCGGATTGCTGCTGTCCGTTGCCTTGCCCCTCCTCGCGCGCGGCCTGACCGCGCGCACGACGGCGCTGTTCCGCGCGTTGGCCGGCAGCGTCACGAGCTTCAAGGACGGTGATTTCAGCTTTTCGATCGCCACCGACCAGCGCGACGAACTGGCCGAACTGGTGCAGGCGCACAACGAACTCGGGCGGGTGCTGCGCGACGAGCGCCAGGGCCTGTTCCAGCGAGAGCTGCTGCTCGACACGGTAGTGCAGAACACGCCGACCGCGATCGTACTGAGCGAACCCAACGGCCACGTCGTCTACGCGAACATTGCCGCGCGCCAGCTGCTCAACGGCGGCCGGCCGCTGCAGGGACTTGCATTCGCCACGGTCGTCGCCGAGTCGCCGGCGGCGTTCGCCCACGCTGTCGACGATGGTGGCGATGCGCTGTTCACCGTCGCGCTGGAAGGCGAGGACGAAACCTTCCACTTTTCCCAGCGCAGCTTCAAGTTGCAGGGCCGTCTCCACCGCATGTACCTGATCAAGCGCATGACGCGCGAGCTGAGCCGCCAGGAAGTGGCGACCTGGAAAAAGGTCATTCGGGTCATCAGCCATGAATTGAACAACTCTCTCGCACCCATCTCGTCGCTGGCCCACTCCGGTCGCGTGCTGTCGGCCAAGGGCGACGTGCAGCGCCTCGGTGCCGTGTTCGACACGATCGAGGACCGTGCGCGCCATCTGCACGGCTTCATCCACGGCTACGCCGAATTTGCCAAGCTGCCACAGCCGCGCGTGGACGAGGTGTCCTGGCGCAGCCTGCTCGACGCGATCGCGCGCCAGTTTCCTGGCATCGCGGTCGGCGAGGCGCCGGTGCAGGCCGGCTGGTTCGATCGCGGGCAGATCGAGCAGGTGCTGATCAACCTCGTCAAGAACGCGCACGAAGCCGGCGGCGCAGTCGAGGACATCAGCCTGCGGGTCAGCGAGCGTCCGGGCGAGACCCGCATCGATGTCTGCGACCGCGGCACCGGCATGAACGACGCCGTCCTCGCCAACGCGCTGCTGCCGTTCTACTCGACCAAGCGTTCCGGCTCGGGCCTGGGCCTGGCGCTCGCGCGCGAGATTGCCGAAGCCCACGGCGGCCGCATCATCCTCGCCAATCGCGATGGCGGTGGTCTCTGTGTGACGCTCGTGCTGCCGCGCTGACGACAACCGCGCCGCCAGCTCGCCATACGTGCTTTTGCCGATGTCCGCAGTGACCACTGTTTTGCGTTGAGGCAAGGCGGGCATGGTCCGGTGGGGCTGCGAATGCATTGCCTGCCTCGGGATCCGCATCGAACCCAGCACCTGTTGCTATGATCCGGCCGACGGAGGAAGCCGTTCGCATGCCCCCAACGCCGGTGAAGATCCCTGGATATGAGTTCCTGCGCCAGCTTGGCACGGGCGGCATGTCTACGGTCTGGCTGGCGGTGCAGGAGTCGCTGCAGCGCAAGATCGCCATCAAGCTGATGAAGCGCGTGCACGATTCGTCGTCCGACGACGCGCGCCAGTTCGAAAAGCGCTTCCTGCTCGAAGGCCGCACGATGGCCAAGCTGCCGCACCGCAATATCGTCGCGGTGTATGACATCGTGTCCACCGAGGACGTCGCGTATATCGCGATGGAATTCCTCGAGGGCGGCACGCTGTCGGATCGCATGCAGGCGGGCCTGTCGTTGGCCGAAGCGGTCAGCGTCGTGGTGCAGATCGCCGGCGCCCTGGATTTCGCTCACAGCCAGGGCATCATCCATCGCGACCTCAAACCCGCCAACATCATGTTCCGCGATGCGGCGACGCCGGTCCTGACCGACTTCGGCATCGCGCGCCAGCAGGACCAGGCGGCGACGCGGCTGACCCAGACCGGCATGCTGGTAGGCACGCCGAACTACATGAGTCCCGAGCAGATCAGCGGCAGCGACATCGACGGCCGCTCGGATCTGTACAGCCTCGGCATCATGTTCTACGAGTTGCTCTCGGGCCGCACGCCGTTCAATGGCGACACGCCCATCGCGGTCATGATGGCGCACCTGACCCAGCCGGCGCCGCCGCTGGACGCGGAGTTCAGCCACTTCCAGGTCGTGCTGGACCGGATGCTCGCGAAGAATCGCGACGAGCGCTACGCGACCCTGCATGATTTCGTCGTCGCGCTGAAGCAGCGCGTGATCGCGAGCGACACGCTGCTCATGCGCCTGCAGCTGACGCCAGGCATGACCTCGTCAGAGCAACTGCGCCAGCTCGGTTTCACCGCGAGCGATCCGTCGGGCAGCGGCCTGCGCAACGCCGGCTCGCTGTCGGCATCGGCGCCGCTGCCGCGGCCGCAGGATGTCGCCGCCCGCAAGACCGGCGGCGCGTCGTCGCCGGCGCGTCCGCCGCCGCGCCGGCCTGCGGCGGCGACTGTGCCGCCGCCGTCACGGTCTGCCCCCAGCCGGCCGCTGCTGTGGCCGTGGCTGGCGGCAGCCGGCATTTTGCTGGTGGGGCTCATCGGTGTCGGCATCTGGCGCTGGCAGGCGGGTTCGGGTCTGTCGTCCGAAGAGCGTGCCCTGGTCGGCTACTGGGTCAAGGACGCCGAACGCATGGCGGCCGAGAGCAAGCTGGTTTCGCCGCCCGGCGACAACGCCTACGAAGTGCTGCAGAAAGTGCTGCAGAAAGATCCGGAGAACGAGGCCGCCCAGGCACTGCTCGACCGCATCGCGCAGGCCATGCGCGCGGAGGCCGAGGCGGCGCTGGCCAAGGGCGATTTCAACCTGGCTCGCGACAAGGCCGATCAGGCCCTGTTCGTGCGCAAGGAAGACGCGGACCTCGCCGCGCTCAAGCAGCGCATCGATGCGGCGGTCGCGGCGGACGAACGCAAGAAACAGCTGGAGCAACTGCTCGCCGGCGCCGTAGCCGCGGACAAGGTCGGCAAGCCCTTCGGTCCGGACGGCAGCTACGCGCTGCTGGTCAAGGCGCGCGAGCTGGCCCCGGACGATGCCGCCGTCCGGCAGCGCATGGACGCTTTCATTCTTGCCCAGCTCGCACCGGCGCGCGAAGCGCTCGCGGCCGGCAACAGCGAGCGGGCCAACCTGCTGCTGATCGGTCTGCGTCCCGAATTGGGCAAGGAGGCCGCCTTCACTGCGCTGTCCGCCGATGCGACGCAGGCGCAGCAGGCGGCAGGCCTCGAAAAGCAGGTCGTCGCGTTGTTGCAGCGCGGCGAAGGTGAGCTCAAGGCTGGGAGACTGGTCGAGCCGAGTGCGGGGAATGCCCTGGCCAGCCTGGGCCAGCTGCGCGAGATCGCGCCCGAGGATGCGCGCGTAAAAACCTTCGCTGGCCAGCTCGCGGCGGCGCTCGTGGCGGAAGCCCGACAGTCCGCGGCGAATGCGCCGCAGCGTGCGCTGGAGCGCGCCGAACTCGCGTTGCGCGCCGATCCCTCGCGCGCTGATGCGACCGCGCTCAAGACCGAGATCGAGCAACGCCTGGGCCAGCGTCTCGTGGATATCGGCCGCGCGCTGTCGCAGGCCAAGCAGGCGATCGCCGAGCAGCGTTATCTGAGTCCGGCCGGCAGCAGCGCGCGCGATGCGCTCGACAATGTGCTCAAGCTCGATCCGCAGAACACCGAGGCGCGCGAACTGCTGGCCGAGTTGCCCCGGCGCGTCGGTGAGGGCGTTGAAGCCAAGGCCGCGGCGAAGGAGACGGCGGCGGCGCTCGCGCTCGCGCGCAGCGGCACGGCGGCATTTCCGGCGGATGCGGCGCTCAAGACCTTGCTCGTGCGAGTCGAGGCGCAAGCCCAGGGCGAACAGCGCGAGGCCGACGCCAAGGCCTCGCGCGAGCGCATCGCCAACGCGATCGGTGCGACGCCCGTGCGCGCCGACGCGCTGGGCCAGGCCGCCGCCTCGCTCGCGTCGCTGCTCGCGGCCGATCCGCGTGATGCGGAAGCACTGGCCTTGCGCACGAGGCTGGTCGAAACGGTTGCCGCGGCGCAGCGCGCCACCACGAGCCTGATCGATTTCGATGCGCTGACCGGGTTCGTGCGCAGCAACGAGAAACTGCTCGCCGCCGAGCCGGCCGCCACCACGCTGCTGCGTGACGCGCCCGCACTGAGGCAAAAGCTGGAACAAGTGGAGGCTGAGCGCTTGGCCGCGCTGCAGGGCGAACTGGTGCTCAACGCGCAGCCCTGGGCACAGGTCGAATCCATCGTCGACGGCAATCGCAAGGCGATCGGACTGCCGGGCGAGGCAAGCACGCCGTTCGCACTCAAGCTGCCGGCCGGCAACTACGTGATCACGTTCCGTCATCCGCAGGCGAGCAAGCCGGTGACGGTCATCGCCAAAGTGGAGGCGCAGCGTCGCGCCGTGGCCAACGCGGCGTTCCCGACCATCTCGGCAGAGGACTATTTCTCACGTGCGGGCTGGTAAGGGGGGCGTCGCCATGCTCGTGACGCTGCTCGCAGCGTCGCCGGCCCTGTCCGACTACAAGGACAGCTACAGCCGTGGCCTCGAGGCCGCGAAGGATGGCGATTGGGCAACGGTGCGCCAGCGAATGCAGGAGGCGATCCAGGACAACCCGACCGCGGCCCCTCGCGTGCGCCTGTATGGCCAGCGCTGGGAGCCGTACGTACCGCAGTTCTACCTCGGTCTCGCCGCGTTCAAGCAGGGCGACTGCGCCACCGCGCTGGCGCAGTGGCGCTCATCTGCCAACAGTGGCGTCATCGCGGGCGTACCCAATCTCAAGGCCGAGCAGGATCGCAATGCCGCCGCCTGCGATACGCGCGTGGCGCAGCAACCGAAAACCGACCCACCCAAGACCGATCCCCGGCCTGACACAGGCACGACCACGCCGACGACGCCCGACGGCGGCCGCGAGACGCCCCGGCCGCCGCCGCCAAAAATCGAGCCGCCCAAGACCGAACCGCCCAAGACCGAACCGCCTAAGACCGAACCGCCCAAGACCGAGCCACCAAAGGCGCCGCCGAAGCCGGCGGAAACACCGCTTGCGCAACGTGTGCCGGCGACGTTGCTCGATGCGTTCCGCAACTATCTCGGCGGCCGCTACGCCGATGTCGCGCGTATAAATCCGGATTCGTTCTCCGATGCGCGATCTCGCGCCCAGGCCTACCTGATCCGCGCGGCCGCGCGCCAGATCCAGGCCGAGATCGACAATTCTGCCACCGGCCTCGATGCGGCGCGTGCTGACATCCGCGCGGTGCGCGCCGCCAATCCCAGCCTCGTGCCGGACCCGGCACTGTTCTCGCCGCGGTTCCGCAGCCTCTACAGCGCGACGCGCTGATCCCTGTCGTCTTTGCACCACGTAGTGCGTATTGGCTGATGTGTTCGCAGTCGGCGCGGTCTCGCGTTGCGTTGCGGTATGTCGTCGTCTGCGCTAGCGTGGTGCCAGCGCAGGGGGTCTGCGGGCAATCTGGCAAGGGAGGCACTATGCGCGCTTTGATTGTGTTGGCCTGGGTGGTTGTGGGCGGCCTGTTGTGCGGCACGGCGACCGCGGGCAATCCGCCGGCTTCTTTCACTGACCGGCTCGAAGGCGATGCGCCTGGAACGGTTGAGGTCGGTTCCCGAGCAAATCTCAGCTGGGCGGCTACGGCCCAGGTCTGCACCTATGCGGGCAGCACGTTTCCGTCTGGTGTTCGCTTCGAAGATTGGCCGACCGATCCTGGCGCCGGCACGACAGCGCCGGCCTGCAGCGGTTTTGCGAGCTGTGCTTCGCCACATGCGTATACTTTTTTCCTTGGCACCCCGGGCGCCTACCACTTTCAGGTGACGTGCCTGACCAGCGGCGGACCTGCAGTGACCTCCAGCATCGACGTGATCGTGGTCGAGGCGCCGAGCGCTGAGCGTGTGGCGCTGAGTCTGTCGGCGAGCACATCCGGACCTGTGCGGCCCGGCATACCGTTCAGCTACACCGCCGCGCTCAACAACAACGGCGGTTTCCGCCTGACCGCCCCGACCACCACGCTGACGCTGCCGCCGGAGCTGTCCTTCGTCAGCAGCAGCTGCGCCAGTGCCAGCGGCAGCGCGGTGACGTGGTCTTTGCCCAACGGATTGGGCGCAGGCGAGAGCGCCACGTGCCAGATTTCGGTGCGACTCGGTGCGATTCCCTCCGGCGAATCGGTGCTCACGACGGCGCGTACGACGTTCTCGATCCTGTCGTCGAGTTTCGTGCTGACGACGAGCGAACTGATCGGCACTGCGCGGCGTTCGCGTCCGCTCAGCGTGACCCGCAGCGGTGCGCCGACGACGCTGGACTCAGTCACGCCGGTGATCAGTGGCGACGGTTCGCTCGTGCTGTTTTCCACGCGTCAGCGCGGCCTTGCCGACGACGATGGCAACACGTCCGGCACCGACGTTGTGCTGAAGGACCGCCGCGATGGATCCGCGCGGGTCGTCAGTGTCGGTAGCGCCGGCGCACTGCGCGGCATCAGCTCTTCGCCGACGATTTCTGCGAACGGCCGCGCCTTCGCCTTCATCTACGAGCCCGTCGCCAGCCGAGCTGGCGAATTGCCGAAGGCCGGAGAAACCGGCCAGCTCTGCAGTGCGCCGCCGAACGGCCTGTTCCGGCCGATCTGCACGACGACCGCGCCGAACGGACAGGCACTGTCCGGCCCGGCCGAAGGACCGACCATGTCTGCCGATGGTTCGCTCATGGCGTTCTGCTCGTCGGCCTCGAACTGGGTCAGCGGTGACACCAACGGCGCGAAGGACGTGTTCGTCATGAACATGAGCACGCGTGCGGTCACAATGGTGTCGGCCACTTTCGCCGGCGTGCCGGGTAACGGCCCGAGCTGCGATGCGGCGATCGCGGGCAATGGCAAGTCCGTCGTGTTCCGCACGCGTGCGGCCAACCTCGGCGGCACCGCGACCTGGCAGCTCGTGCGCAAGAGCCTCACGACCGGTCAGCTCCAACGCCTTAGCCAGGGGGCGGACGGCAGCGCGGCCAACGCTGACGCGGGTAAGCCTTCCGTTTCTTTCACCGGGCAGCGCGTCACGTTCGCGTCGCGCGCGACCAACCTCGTCGCTGGACTCACGAGCGGCGCGAGCAATGTATACATCTATTACACGCCGGGCGGTGCGGCGATTGGTCTGGATGCGGGACAGCCCAAGGACATCGGCAACGGTCTGTTCGGCGTGCGCAATCGCGGCGGCGGCGAGCCCAACGGCGACGCGGACGATCCCGCCATTTCCTGCAATGGCAGCGTTGTCGCGTTCGGCTCCACCGCGAGCGACCTTATGTCCGGCGACATCGGTGGCAACAAGGACGTCTTCCTCGTCGACGCGCAGAGTGGTGAGACGCGGCGTGCGCTGGCCACCGGCGGCGGCGGCGATGCGAACGGTCCGTCGACGAGTCCCGCGATCAACTGCGAAGGCACGTCGCTGGTGTTCCAGTCCGCTGCGACCAACATCGACCCGAACGACCCGAACGCCAACAGTGACATCTACGTACAGGACGATCCGCGCAACGTTGCCAACGGCACGCCGACTTCACTCGACGCATCTTTCAGCGGCAACTGGTTCAATCCGGGACAGAGCGGCCACGGCTTCCTGGTCGAGGCGTTGCCGGACGGCCGCTACTACCTGACCTGGTATCTGTACGTTAATGGCCAGCCGCTGTTCTTGCAGGGCGTCGGCGGGGCCAGCGGCAATGTGCTCGACATTCCGGTGTTCAGTACGCGCTCGACCGCGTTTCCGGTCGGTCCGGGTGGCGGCACCAACAGCAACTGGGGCCGGCTGCGCATGACGTTCTCCGGCAATGACACGGCGTCCGTGCAGTGGCTGCCGACGGCGTTCGGCTTCTCCGCCGGCAGCATGACGCTGCGTCGTCTGACCGCGCCCGCGCTGGTGCAGTCCGACGTGACCTCGCAGACCATAAAGGCCTGCTATAGCGGCGTCTGGTTCGAACCGACACGTTCGGGCTACGGCTTCAATCTCGAGGTCATCGAGCAGGGCAACAGCCGTGCTGTCGTGACGTACTGGTATACCTATCGTCCCGATGGCAGCCCGCTGTGGCTCAGTGGCGTCGGCAGTGCTGCCGACGGTGTAGTGCGCGTGGATCTGTATGAAGGCGGCGGTAGCGGCGCGCAATTCCCGTTCAACTTCGTCGCCGATGCAGTCACGCAGACGCGCTGGGGCAGCGCAACGCTGCGCTTCACCTCGAACAACACGCTCGACGTCAGCTACGCGCCGGCCCTCAGCGGGTATGCCGCCGGCAGTGCCTCGCTCGTGCGGCTGACCGAGCTCGCCGGACGGGCCTGCGTGAACTGACGCTCCATCGGGAAAGGGGGCGCGCCCCTTTCCCGAGCGTTCCCGACACGGCCTGCCCGGTGGCAGTCGTTTCGCTCGATCGGTAGGGCAGAAACAATAACGGCGCCCTGGGGCGCCGTTATTGTTTCCACGCAGGTCGTCTCGATCAGAAGCGGTATACGCCCGACATCGAGTAGGTATCGAGGCCGTCTGACATGTCGGCGCCGAAATCGAGCTGGAAGCTCTTGAACGCCCAGCCGCCGCCGAAGGTGAAATGATTCTCCGAGCCACGGCCGCCGGCGAACAGCGTCGCGAGCACCGCGTCCGGGGCGTCGGAAACCGCACCGCGGAAACCTACCGAATGACGCGGGTCGTGCCACATGCCGGCGCGCAGGCTGAACGGGGCCGACATGTTTGCAAAAGTATATTCTGCGCCAAGGTGAACTTCGGTGCCGTCTTCCAGTTTCAGCTGGTTGGCGGCGTCCTGGATGTCGAACAGCGTATTGACGTCGTCGGTCAGCTGCGAATACAGCACGCGGTCCACATCGAAGTTGACGACAAACGCATCGGTCGGACGCCACGAAAGGCCGACGCCGAAGATATCCGGAATGTCGAAGCGGACCTTGTCGAACGAAGCGATCACCTGCGGCGACGGCAGCGGATTGCCGTCGACGTCGCTGTACAGCACGTTGACAGCGCGATAGTCGAAACGCGGCGCCTTGCGATAGGTGGCACCGAGGCTCAGTGAATCGCTGAGCTTGAAGCGCGCGCCGAGATTGAAGCCGTAGGCATTGTCGTCACCATTCTGAAACTGGCGCGAGGCAATGCTGAGGTCGCCCTGGTCCACGTCGTCGATGCGCACGGTCGCAGTATCGAAACGGAAGTCGTAACGCGACAGTCCGAAGCCGAGCGACACGCGATCACTGGCCTTGAACGCCGCAGCCGCACCGAAGCTGACGATTTTCAGGTCGGCGATCGAGCGGAATGGGAACAGGCGGAATTCGTCGACGATCGCGCCGTTGAGCGAGCTGAAGTCGGTCTCGAAGCGGGCCAGTTCGTGGCGGTAGAACGCGAACGCCCAGCGGTCGTGCGGAATGACGACGGACAGGTACGACAGATTGGTGTTGGAGCTGTCAGCCTCGTTGATGTTGAGGCCGTTTGCGTTGAACCCGGCGATCGGAGCTTCGCCGCCGTCGATGAAAGGCGTGCTGTACGACGTGTGCCGCGCCTCCAGCGAGATCTCGGTCTGGACCAGCTGGGTCAGGCCGGCGGGATTCGTATAGGCGGCGGTTGCGTCATCGGCGAGGCCGAGGAAGGCACCGGCCATGCCGAGACTGCGGGCGCCGGGGCTGGAAAAGCTGAACGGGATGCTGGCGTTCGTCTCCGAGTCGGTGATTGCGAACGCGCTGCCCGCGCAGCCCAGCAGAGCGGCACTCACGGCCATGCAAAGAACACGCTTCATGGTTGTCATCTCCCCAAAAGGAATAGAGCGCAGCGGTCGCCCCCGGCGACGGCATACGCGGCGGATGTTAACACCGAGTTATGTCCACTGTGAGCCGGCGAACGCGGCGTCCTGGCCTATACTTCTTCAGCCATAACGCAGAAACAGGGGAAAAGACGTCATGGGTAGTGGATCGGTTGCGGTGGTCCTGCTGGTCGTTGCGGTCATCTTCCTGTTCAAGACCATGCGTACGGTGCCGCAAGGTTTCGAGTGGACCGTCGAGCAGTTCGGCCGCTATACGCGCACCTTGTCGCCGGGTTTCCACATCTTGATTCCTGTCGTGCAGGCCATCGGCCGCAAGATAAACATGATGGAACAGGTGCTGGAGATCCCGTCCCAGGACGTGATCACCAAGGACAACGCGGTCGTGCGTGTCGACGGCGTGGTGTTCTTCCAGGTACTCGATGCCTCGAAGGCCGCCTACGAGGTATCCAATCTCGAGCAGGCCACGATCGCGCTTGTCATGACCAACATCCGTACCGCGATCGGTTCGATGGACCTGGACGAATCGCTGTCCAAGCGCGACGAGATCAACGCCAAGCTGCTGCGCGTCGTCGACGACGCCACGCATCCCTGGGGCATCAAGGTCAACCGCATCGAGCTGAAGGACATCCAGCCGCCGCGCGACCTCGTCGAATCGATGGCGCGGCAGATGAAGGCCGAGCGCGACAAGCGTGCCTCTGTGCTCGAAGCCGAGGGCGCGCGCCAGTCCGAAGTGCTGCGTGCCGAGGGCGAGAAGCAGGCGGCGATACTTCAGGCCGAGGGCCGCCGCGAAGCGGCCTATCGCGAAGCTGAAGGCCGCGAGCGCCTGGCCGAAGCCGAGGCCAAGGCGACCATCATGGTGTCCGAGGCGATTGCCAAGGGCGACATCAACGCGCTGAACTATTTCGTCGCGAGCAAATACGTCGAAGCGTTCAAGGCGGTCGCAACGGCGCCGAACCAGAAGATCCTGATGATGCCGATAGAAGCGACCGGCATTCTCAGTTCACTGGCGGGCATCGCCGAGCTCGCCCGGTCGGCCGGTACCACCGGTGCTGCGGTCGACGGTAAGCGGCCGCCGGCCAAACCGCAGGACTGAACTGGAGTGCGCATGAATTTCGTCCATGTGTGGTGGATCGCCGCGCTGCTGCTGATCACGGCCGAGATCGTGCTGCCGGGATTTTTCTTGCTGTGGATAGGCCTTGCCGCGGCCGGTGTCGGCAGTCTGCTGCTGCTTTTCCCCGGCATGAATCTGCTGACCCAGGTCGTGATCTTCGTCGTGCTCGCGTTCACCGCCTGTATCGGCTACTGGCGCCTCGCGCGCGGTTCGCTGCGTCCCGATCCCCGGTCCACGCTGAATCGCCGAGCCGAGCAGCTCATCGGCCAACGCTACGTGCTGGACACTGCGATCGAAAACGGTCGTGGCAAGGCACGCGTGGGCGATTCGCTGTGGCTGGTCGCGGGGCCGGATCTCCCCGCCGGCGCGCGTGTGGCTGTGGTCAGTGTCGACGGCTCGACCTTGAACGTGCAAGCGGCGGAATAGTACGGCCGATGCCTGCAGCGCGAGTTCGGCCGGAACAAGCCGATGCAGTCGCGGGAGCGAACGCCACACGTTGAGTAACGTGTGCCCGCCGAAGACATAGGTAAGGTGTGCCTGCCGGGCCCTCAGGCCGCCGCAAAAGTACGGCATGGTCATGCGGCCGGCGCCAGCGAATGCGGCGACCGTGGTTGGCGTATGGCCGACGGTGGCTTCGCGCGCTGGTGCAATCGCCGCGCGACCGCATGCGTAATGCGCTTGGATTGGCGCAGCCCCGTCGCGATAATGCGCGCCTCCCCCGGCTGGACCCTTCCATGAGCAAGCAGACCGTACTCAACGCCACCCACCGCGCGCTCGGTGCCAAGATGGTCGACTTCGGCGGTTGGGACATGCCCATCAGCTACGGTTCGCAGATCGAAGAGCACCACGCCGTACGCCGCGACGCCGGCATGTTTGACGTGTCGCACATGACGGTGGTCGACCTGCAGGGCGCCCGCGTGCGCGAGTTCTTGCGCAACCTCGTCGCCAACAGCGTCGACAAGCTCAAGGTGCCGGGTAAGGCGCTGTACACCTGCATGCTCAATGCCGACGGCGGCGTCATCGACGACCTCATCATCTACTTCCAGGGCGAGGAGTGGTTCCGTCTCGTCGTCAACGCGGCGACGCGCGACAAGGATCTGGCCTGGATCGAACAGCAGGCGAAGGCGTTCGATGTGCGTGTGACCGAGCGTCCCGAGCTCGCGATGATCGCGGTGCAAGGACCGAATGCGCGCGCCAAGGTGCAGGGCCTGCTGTCGCCGGAGACGGCGGCCAAGGCCGCGAAGATCGGCAAGTTCGTCGCGTGCGAAGGCGATGGCCTGTTCATCGCACGCACCGGCTACACCGGCGAGGACGGCTACGAGATCATCGTGCCGCAGGAACAGGCGGTCGAACTGTGGCACCGGCTGCACGCGGCGGGCGTCGCACCGGCCGGCCTCGGCGCGCGTGACACGCTGCGCCTGGAAGCCGGCATGAATCTCTATGGCCAGGACATGGACGATACCGTCAGTCCCTACGAAGCTGCGCTGGCCTGGACTGTCGCGCTCGACGACGGTCGTGACTTCACCGGCCGCGCTGTACTGGAAAAACAGAAGGCCGACGGCGCGCCGCGCGCGATGGTTGGCTTGGTCATGGACGACAAGGGCGTACTGCGCCATGGCCAGCGCGTAGTGACGGCTAACGGCGACGGCGAAATCCTTTCCGGCACCTTCTCGCCCACGCTCGGCAAAGCAATCGCGTTCGCGCGCATTCCGGCTGGTGAGCCCGGTGCGGTACAGGTCGATATCCGCGGCAAGCTGGTGCCCGTGCGCGTGGTCAAGTTTCCGTTCGTGCGCGATGGCAAGGCCTGCGAAGGCGTCTGAGCTCGGTTCGAATTTCCACTGATTGCTTCCCGCCGTCGGCGTGTAGAATCGCGCGGCGGTGCCTACCTGACAGGACATGACCATGAACGAAATTCCCGGCGACCTGAAATTCATGAAATCCCACGAATGGGCGCGCGTCGAAGACGACGGTACCGTCACGATCGGTATCTCCGACCATGCCCAGGGCCTGCTCGGCGATCTGGTCTATGTCGAGCTGCCCAACGTCGGCGACACCCTCGAAGTCGGTGCTGGCTGCGCCGTGGTCGAGTCGGTCAAGGCCGCCTCCGACGTGTATGCGCCCGTTGCCGGCGAGGTCATCAAGGTGAACTCGGCGCTGTCGGACAAGCCCGAGACCATCAACGAAGACGCCTATGGCGATGGCTGGATCGTCGTCGTGCGTCCGACGAACTTGCAGGAAGACATGGAGAACCTGCTCGCACCGGACGCTTACGGGGAACAGCTAGACAACGAGGACGAATGATCGGCATCGCTCCGGTCTGCGGTCTTCCAGGGGGCGCGCCGAGAGGCGCGCCCTTTCGTTTGGTGGGGGATGTGTCGCGCATCGAGGACGCGCCCTTTTCGTTTGCAGAACGCGTCGCGCGTCGATAGGCATGACGCCTGCGGTCACGGATGCGTTTACGGGACGCATGCCGCTGCTCGACGCGTGGTGCTCCCAAGCGCGCGCTGTTTTGCTTGCGGAGTTCGAGCGTGGCTGGAGGGTGACGAGCGCGGCTGGCATCGTCGTGGCACGACTCGCGAATTCGCCGGGGCATTCACGCCAGCATCGCGTTTGGCGCAGCGATCCATCTTGCCCGCCTTTCTCACACCCCTTCTACTGCGGCCGCCGATACGCTCGCCCTGACGCGCGCTGCTCCCTCGTGTCGGCTCGACGTAGTGTCGGCTACGCCTTCGCCGTCACTCAGTCCGCGGCGCGCATCAGGACGGCGTCTCGACGGCCTCGCTACGAACGGGTGTGAGAACGGCGGGCTAGCGCCACACCATGTCGCACCACCGCGGCGACCTCGTCGAGATCATCGGCATGCGTGGCATCGCTCGACGATTTCTCCATCGTTCGCGTGACGCGCGAGGTCTGGTGATCGCTCGTTCGATGTGTGCTCGCACGCCGAACAACGCTGCGCAGTTTCGCGCAAATCCGTCCGCGCCGACCCGGTAAGCAGTCCGCAAGCTGAATGTTTTTGCGCCTTCGTCGTACCGCCATCGCGAGTTCGGTGTCGCGCTCGAGGGCGCGGCGCGTGTCCGGCGGGCGCGCGCTACCGGATGTTGGTGCGCGTGACGCATCATTTATGGCAAGGTAACTAAATATAGTAGTGGATTCGAATATGGCCACGCTAAAGACGGGGTTTTCTTTCGCGTCCGCTGCAGCTGCCGGTACGCGGACGCGCGGCGGCACCCTATCCATTTAGGCGGCTGGACGTCTCCGCGCGCGCGCGGCGCAACGGCGGCACACTCACCGCATGTGCATTCGACGCATGCTGAAAGCGATCGCGTCTTCGTGCATGTGGTTGTCGCGTATCGAAAAGTTGTTGACAGTGCCGGACGACAGGAATAATTTTCGCGCCGTTGAAACGCGCGCGTAATGGAGATATGTCGGAAGGCAAGTACATCGACCCGTATGTCGAACACGGGAGCAAGTCGGAAGCGGTCCGAAAGATCACCGTTTCGATCCCGATGCACATACTCCGACTGCTCTCTGACGAACGTACGCGGCGGCAGGTCGCCAACCTCCGCCACGCTACCAACAGCGATCTGCTGTGCGAGGCGTTTCTGCACGCTTTTACTGGGCAACCACTGCCAACTGACGAGGAGCTAAGACGTATGGCCATGAAGAAAGCAACCGCGAAGAAACCTGCCGCGAAGAAAGCGGCCAAGAAAGTCACTGCCAAGAAGGCCCCGGCCAAGAAGGTAGTAAAGGCCAAGGCTGCACCGGCCAAGAAAGTCGCCAAGAAGGCGGCGACCAAGAAGGTAGCGGCGAAGAAGGTCGCCAAGAAGGCGACGGTCAAGAAGGCAGTCGCCAAGAAGGCCCCTGCCAAGAAGGCGGCACCTGCCAAGGCCGCTCGCGCGACCAAGGCTGCCAAGCCCGCCGCGAAGTAATCGCTTCACGCTGCACCGTTACGAGAAGTACAACCAGCTGGACGTTTCGGATTTGCCCTCCCTGCGGTGCCCAGCGCAGGGGGTGGACTTATCCTCGACGAACGAGAACGCCGCGCAAGCGGCGTTTTTCGTTTAAGCGCCCGGCACGGGCGCACTCCAACAGGTGCAAGTCCTCCCAGCGGTTCCACGCGCCGAATGCGGACTCGCATGTCCGGTCGTGCGGAGGGGGCTCCTCGGAGGCGGTCTTCTCCAAGGTCCTATGCCGATTCGTCGCGGCGCAGCCACGGCGCCCAGGCGACAACCGGCTGCACATAGGGCTAGCATCGGTCATCGCCGCGGTTTCCGGAGTCTTTCATGCGCCTGTTCACGCGCTTGGTGGGTTTGCTGCTGGTGCTCGTGCTGTTGCTGGCCGGCATCGCCTTCGTGCTGCCTGATCGCGTCCATGTCGAGCGTTCGATCACGATCGCGCGGCCCAAGTCGCAGATCCACCTGTTGCTGACCAATCTGCGCCGCTTCAACGAGTGGTCGCCGTGGTTCGCGCGCGATCCGGCGGCGAGCTATACCTTCGGCGGCCCCGACAGCGGTGTCGGTGCGACGCTGGCCTGGGTCAGCCAGCAAAGCGATGTGGGCACCGGCAGTCAGGCCATCGTCGCCGTCGTGCCCGACGAATCGGTCACGTTGGATCTCGATTTCGGCGTTCGCGGCAAGTCTGTCGCCCGCTTCGATCTGCGCACCGAAAGCGGCGAGACCCGCGTGACCTGGAATCTCGACAGCGAATTGCCGCTGCATCTCGATCAGCGTTTCGGCTGGAATGCAATCGGCCGCTATATGGGGCTGTTCATGGATCGCCTCGTCGGCGCCGACTTCGAGCGCGGCCTGTCCAACCTGAAGCAGATCGTCGACAGTTTTCCCAACGTCGACATTGCCGGCCTCGCCCCGCAGCTCGCCGACCTGCCGTCACGCAAGCTCATCTACACCGACCTCGGCGAAGAAATCGACGATGCCGCCACGCAGCGTAGCTGGCAAACCGGACTTGCTCTGCTTACGCAGTTTGCCGCGCAACACGGTCTGACCATCCGCGGCCGTCCGCTGACGGTGACGCGTCTGCGCGATGCAGACGACGAACTGGCGGAACTCGCGCTGCCCGCGCACTACGACGTGATGCCCGACGATACCGACATACGCGGTCATGAACTCGCTGCGACGCGCGCGGCGATGATCGAGCACAGCGGCAGCGCCGCTGAGCGGCGCAAGCGAGTCGAGCAGTTGCGCGTATGGATGCAGATCAAGGGCCTGCGGGCCGGTGATCTGCTCATCGAGGAATATGCCGAAGGCGCCGACTTGCTGCAGGGCACCGTGCGCATAGCGATTCCGCTGCAGGCGACATCCGCACCCTGAGAGTGCGCGAATTCCTGCGGGGATGTGACCGCGGCCACGTACGCCGTTGGGCGGGACGCTAAGCTGGCCGTTGTCCCCTGGAGGTGATCATGTCTGCACGCGTCAGTCTGTTCCTGCTGGTGATGACTGCCGCGGACGCGTGCGCGCAGAATGCGCTGGATCTTTATGCAGACGGACTGAACCCGGCGTTCCAGGACTGGAGCTGGGCCGCGGCCGCCGACTATTCGCTCGCCAATGCAACGCCGGTGCAGGGCGGCGGCAGTTCGGTCCGCTTCCTGCCGCGCAACTGGGGCGGCCTGCTGTTCGCCGATCCGGTCAACAGCTACGACGCCGCGAATTACGCGTCGCTGACATTCTGGATCCATGGCGGCAGCAGCGGTGGGCAGAGCCTGCGTCTTGGCCTGCTCAACGGCACGACGGCACTGGCCGACGTGGATGTCGCGATGTATGCGGCGGGCGGTATCGTCGCGGCGACCTGGCATCAGGTCACGCTGCCATTCACGGCTGCCACGGGGCTGACGTCCGGCAGCTTCAACCGCGTGCAACTCATGGATTTCAGCGGCGCGACACAGGCGCAGCTCTATCTGGACACGGTGCGCTTCAGCGCACGCACGACACCGCCGCCATCCGGCTCGCAGAACGTCGCCATCGATCTGCTGCAGGATCGCCGCGCTGTCAGTCCGCTGATTTTCGGCGTGAGCTACGGCGACAGTACGGCGCTGTCCCGCGTGCGCTATCCATTGCGCCGCTGGGGCGGCAATTCGACCACGCGCTACAACTGGCAGGCTGACGTGCACAGCACTGCCGGCGACTGGTACTGGCAGAACATTCCTGACACTCCCGGTGGCAGCGGCAATCCGCCGGTTGGCAATTCGGCCGATGCCTTCATCGACCTCACGCGTACGCACGGCGGCGAAGCGCTGCTGTCGATACCGAGCATCGGCGTGGCACCGCTGGACGATCGCAGCAACAAACGCTGGGGGTACTCGCAGGCGAAATACGGGCCGCAGCTGCGCGACGAATGCGATGAGCCCGGCTCGGCGGGCTGGTGCACGGCCGACGCCGGCAACGGCGAGTGCGATCCGGCGCAGAACACGCGCCTGGATCCACAGGGCAACCGCTATTGCCAGTACTACGCCACGGTCAACGGGCAGCCGCGCCACCGCATCGTCAACAACGCGCGCAGCGATACCTCGTTCGACGTGACGCCGGCATTCTGGGCGCCGTGGATCGCGCACCTGCAAACACGCTACGGCGCTGCGGCCTCCGGTGGCGTGCGCCTGTACGCGCTCGATAACGAACCCATGCTGTGGAATTCCACGCATCGCGACGTGCATCCGCAGGCGCCGACCTTCGACGAGGTCTGGACACGCGGCCGCGATCTGGCGATCCGCATCAAACAGCAGGAGAGCGGCGCACGTATTTTCGGACCGGTCACCTGGGGCTATCCGGATCTGTTCACATCGGCTGCCGATGCGCAGGACTGCAACTGCCTGTCCGGGCCAGACCGCGCTGCACACGGCGGCAAGCCGTTCGTGCAGTGGTACCTGGAGCAGGTCTGCGCCTACCAGGCCAGCAGCGGCGTGCGGCTGGTCGACTATCTGGACCTGCATTACTACCCACAGGGCGACGGCATCGTCGATTTCAATGGCGCGAACCTCGGCTACTCCGAGAGCCCGGCCGTTGCGGCCAAGCGCCTGCGTTCGCTGCGCGAACTCTATGACGCGAACTATGTGTCGGAATCCTGGATTGCCGACCTCGGCGACAGCGACGGCTACCACTACAGCAAGCCGGGACTGATACCGCGCGCCAAAGCATGGATCGCGCAGGCCTGTCCGGGTACCAAGCTGTCGATCAGCGAATACAACTGGGGCCCAGATCAAGGCGCGACGGGTGCGTTGGCGCAGGCCGAGGCGCTCGCGATATTCGCGCGCGAGGGTGTCGACGCCGCCATGCGCTGGGTCGCGCCAGCGGCGGGCAGCTATGCCGAAGACGCGTTCAAGCTGTACCTGAATTACGACGGCAGTTTCAGTCGCGTCGAAGGCGACTACGTGCGCACGACCGCGAGCGACGCCGAGGCGTTGTCCGCGTATGCGATCCATCGCAGCGGCCAGCGGCTCTACCTGCTGCTGTTCAACAAGTCGACGTCACCGCAGAACGTCAACGTCAGCGTATCCGCGCCGATGAGCGGCAGCTGGAATGCCTGGCGCTTCGATGGCTCGCATCATCTCGCGGCGGCTGGCAGCGGCAGTATCAGCGGAACCACGCTGAGCCTCGCCGCGATTCCGGCACGTTCGGCGACTCTCGTCGTGCTGCCCGATCCGGCAGGCAGCGACCGTCTGTTCGCCGATGCATTCGAGTTGCTGCGGTAGCCCGTCACGACGAAGCCTGCTGCCTGGGCGCCGACTGCGCAGACGATGGGTTTTGCCCGTCAGCGACGCAATCTGACCGTCATCGTCACTTCCGTCGGCTAGCAGGGCGGCGCGCGGCGGACTGCGAAGCCGTTGGCATGACGCTTGCGACACTCGTCGCAAAATGCGCTACATTCGGAGTCATCCGCGCGACGCGGCCATGGGGGATCGCACGGCGAAAGCCGCATGGCTGCGCAGAGGAGTGGCATCGAGGGAGCGCGGATTCCCGGTAAACCTCTGTTGCGACGAGAAACCATGGCTGCTCGAATCGATCTGCGTTCCCTGAGTCACGCCCGCGGCAATGCCGCTCCCAAGGTCCTTGGTGCAGTTGTCGTACTCGCAGCGCTCGGCGCTGGTGCCTGGTACTTCTTCCTGCGCACGCCCGGTGTCGTGATCCCCGAGGTCGCGCCACCGCCCACGGAAACCGGCCAGACGACACCCGGAGTCGGTCCCGTCATCGTGACGCCGGATCCGGCAACGCTCGACAAGCTCAACACGCTTACCGTCGACCAGCTGTTCAAGGAAGCGCGCACGGCGCTCAACGAGCAGCGCCTGGTCTCGCCACCGGGCAACAACGCGCTGGAGTTCTATCTCAAGATCCTCGAGAAGGAACCGACCAACAGCGGCGCCCAGGATGCGCTGCGCGAACTGTTCACCTTCGCCGCGAGCGCGGCCGAGCAGGACATCAACGCGCGCAACATTGACAACGCCAACCGCGTCATCGAACTGCTGACCAAGGCCGATCCGAACAACTACACCCTGACGATCCTGCGTTCCAAGCTCGATGCGCAGCGCAAGATCGTCGAGCGCGAGACCGCGCAGGCTGCCGCCGCTGAGGAGGCCGCGCGCCGCCGCGCCGCCGAACCGGCCGCGACCGCTGCGGCTCCGGCGACCGGCGCAGGCACGACCGCCTCACCGGACACCGCCGGTACAGCGCCCGCCGCGAGCAGTAGCGCCGGATCGCGTCCAGCGACACCCGCAGCGCCCGACACTGCTGCACCCGCGCCCGCCGTCGCCGCACCGGTTGCCGCGGCGCCGGTCGGCGAGTCGCGCGATGCCGTGCTGGTCAAGTCCGTGCCACCGCAGTATCCGAATGCCGCCCTGCGCCGTCGCCAGGAAGGCTGGGTGCAGGTCGAGTTCACCGTAACGAGCAGCGGCAGCGTCGCCAACGCGCGCGTGCTCGATGCCGATCCGCCGCGCACGTTCGACCGCGCTGCGCTCGACGCCGTGCAGCGCTGGAGTTTCAATCCGGCCATGCGCAACGGTGCCGCGGTCGAGGCGACGATCCGCCGCCGCATCGAATTCAAGATGTAAAGCGAATCTTCGCGTCACCAGAAAAAGGCCGGCTATGTCGGCTTTTTTCTTTTTGCAGCATCGGAGCCATTGCCGCATTCCCGGTGGTGGCCGCCGGCTCAGGCCAGCAGGGCGTCGCGTATCAGCGCGATGCCACCGAGTTCCTCGTCGAAGGCCACACCATTGAGACCCAGCAGCAGGCGGTTCGCGCGTTCGTGCTGCCGTGCGTCGAGGTGCGTGGTCATGACGCCAGCGACGTCGGCGAGTACGAGCAGCCCCAGGCCGGCTGTGCCGCCGGCACCGTCGCAGGCCTGCTGCAGCAGTTCGCTCGCGTCGTTGCGCGCCTGCAGCGAACGTAGCGGATAGCGCAGCGCGTCGCTGCGCCAGAAGCGCCAGTCGCGCACCCGGTGCAGGAAGTCGCGCCGGTACAGTCCTTCGAGTAGGTCGTCGGTGAGCGGCGCAAGGCGGCGCGCGACGTGGCGCAAGGCGTTCGTGGCGTTGGCCCCGGGTTTTGCGGCCAGCGCAGTGGCTGCGGCGTTGAGCAAGACGTGGCTGGACGGCAGGCTCGCATCGACCTGCAGTCGGCCGGGCGCGAAGGGCACAAGACGCCGCTGCACGATCAGATCAATCAGCAACCCGGCGGCGCAGACGATGTCGACGCGCGTGTCGCGATGCGCCAGCGTGATGCGGCCGGACACGGGATCCAGCGCCAACAGCAAGAAATGTTCAGCGATCAGCACCGCAAGCCCCTGGTCGTACCACGCGAACCAGTATGGCGAGAAATGGCTGAGCCGGCTATCGCGTCAGCGCGCGGCGCCGCCGGCTGCCATGCGGCTGCGCTCGAGCAATTCGACGCCAGCCCAGTCGACCTGCGGCAGCCCGAGGTAGCGGTCCATCGCCATCGGCAGCAGGCCGGTCGGCAGCGAGGTCTCGCAGTTCCACAGCATGACCAGTCCGAAGCGGCGTTGCGGCAGGAAGGCGATGACGCCGCGGTAGCCCTGCACGGCGCCCGCATGGAAGACCAGGGTCTCGCCGGCATAGTCGAACACACGCCAGCCCAGGGCGTAGTGTGCGTCGCGCAGGCGGCCGCGGCGCCATGGTGCCGAGGTCATCTCCGTCGGGGTGGCGACCACGGGACGGTGCAGCGTATCGAGCAAGTTCGCCGGCAACACGTCGGGGCGTCCCCCCATCTGTGCGATCAGGTACTGGCTCATGTCCTTGATGCTGGCATTGACGCCAGCGGCCGGTGCTACGTGATAGTAGTTTTCGCGCGGCTGGAACGGCAGCCAGCGGCGTCCGCTGCGGGAGTGTGGTCTGGCCCATTCGCGGCTGGATTCGAGTGCGTCGCGGCCGTAGGTCGCCGTCGTCATGCCCAGCGGATGGAAAATGCGCTTCTCGACCTGGTGGTAGAAGAAATCGCCGGTTACCGCGTAGGTCACGTCGCCGAGCAGGCTGAAGGCGACGTTCTGATAGCTATAGCAGTCGCCGACGCCGCAGATCGGGTCGATTTCGCGCAGACGGTCGACCAGCAGCGGATACGGTTCGTCTTGCTCCAGCAGATGATCGTAGGAATTGTGCGGCAGGCCGACACGATGACTCAGGATGTCGCGCACGCTGAGCTTTTCCGCTGCGCTGGCGTCCTTCAGCGCGAAGGTCGGCAGGATACCGCCGATGCGGCTGTCCCAGGCGATGTAGCCGTCGTCGACGAGCATGCCGGCCAGCGTGGTCGCAAACGACTTCGACAGTGAGGCGAGACGGAATACCGTATCCGGCGTCACCGGCGTGCCGTTGTTCGCATCGGCGAAGCCGACGCCGCGCTGCAGCAGCACCTGATCGCCTTGCACCACGGCTACGGCGAGACCCGCGACCTGTCCCGAGGATTCGATCGAATCGAGCCAGAGATTCACGTCGGCCGCGACGCTCAGGCCGGCCTTCGGCGAGATCGTGCCGCTGACCACCGGCATGACCGCCGCGACTGCAGGGGCGCGCCTGCTTGGTGCGATGGCTTTCTTTGCCGGGGCTCGTTTCTGGACCGGTGCTTTCCGGGACGGCTTTTTGGCAGAGGTCGCGGCGCGCGTGCCGCTGCGCTGGGCCGCCGCGCGGGCGTCCGGGATGCCCGCAAATCCCAGGCTCAAGGCCAGGACCGCCAACACGGACAGGATCGACAGCCGCGTCATGCGGCCGTGCCGAAACAGGGAATGAAGTGTGCGCCCGCGCGGCAGAACGCGCGTGACGGCGAAACGGAAAACGTCGAACTCGAAAGCATGGGCTGGTCTGATGCTGGTCGCGCCGGAGGCATTGTCGTGCAGATGCGCGCGCGTCACAACGGCGCAGGATGCCGGCAACATGCGGGTTTACGGGTAAGAAAAGAGTTAACCCGCATTTCTCGCACCCGTTCGTAGCGAGGCCGTCGAGACGCCGTCCTGGTGCGCGCCGCGGACTTCAGTGACGGCGAAGGCGTAGCCGACGCTACGTCGAGGCGGCACGAGGGAGCAGCGCGCATCAGGGCGAGCGTATCGGCGGCCGCAGTAGAAGGGGTGTGAGAAATGCGGGTCAAGCGCAGCCGGCGCGAGAGCGTGGCAACAGCGCTGTGCGCACGCAGAGGCGGTGGGCATGACGTGCAGTGCTTGCTGGCGTGTTTCGTGAGCAACGGCCATGACTCCGCGATGCCCGCAGCAAACGCAACCTGCGCTGGCGGGCGGTGCGCGACACTGTGACGGTCGCGCGATCACCCGCGTGGCAATCGGGTTGCTTGCGCGCCGCTGCATTGCTGCAGTGGCGCTTTTTTGTTCGCGCTGTACGGCGGGCGAGTCGTCCGCCGCGCGGTATTGCGTCAGGTCTGTTGCATGCGTTGCGCGTCAGTTGTGCCGAACCCACGAGTTTGTGGCATGCTCGGTTCAACCTACGAAAGTCTTCGTTATTCGACCGATGCGACCCGAAGCGATAGCCGATCCGAGTTTGCGCCGAGTCCTGTGCATCGCAGGGCGGCGCGTCGACGTGGGCGCCCTGCGCGTTCATGGCGACGGTGAGTCACAGCGCATCACCCCCAAGGCGATCGGTGTGCTGCTCGAACTTGCGCGCGAGCCCGGCGTCACGCGCATGCGTGAAGAACTGCTGCAGCGCGTGTGGGCGGGGCGGGCCGGCGACGGCGACGTGCTGACCCAGGCGGTGAAGGAGCTGCGCCGCGTCTTCGGTGATGACCTCACCACGCCGCGCTTCATCGAGACGGTGCCGCGGCTGGGTTATCGCCTGCTCGCCAGCGTGGAATGGGACGACAGCCTGTTGCTGACCGCAACCGCGGAACGCGATGCACCGGAAGTGACGTTTGCGCCGCTGCCGCAGGTCGCGGGTGCAACGCCACGCGCGGCAGGTACTGGGTACTGGCTCGTCGCGGCCTGTGCCGCTTTGGCGCTGGTCGCGCTGGTCGCTGTGGTGCACCTGTGGCGCGGCGACGGCACGGCAACGGCTGCCGTGACCGGCGCACCGCTGCTGCTGACGGCCGAACCCGGTGCCGAATCCACGCCGCGCCTTACGCCCGATGGTTCGCGCCTGGCCTATGTCGCACTCGATCCGGACAGCGGACGCCAGCGCGTGCAGGTGCGCGGCGTCAACGCATCGACCACGCTGCTGCCGAGTGAGGGCATCGGCGAGGAATCCTGGCCGGTTTGGTCGGCCGACGGTGCGCAGCTCGCGTTCGTGCGCCACGAGGAGCGGCGCTGCAGCATCGTCACGGTGGACGCACTGGGCGGCGTCGAACGTGTGCGCGGCCGTTGCGCGCCCGGCATGTTCGAGAGTTTCGACTGGTCGCCGGACGGCCGCAGCTTCGCGATCGCTAGCTTCGACGGACCCGGCACCGCGCGCCTGGCGCTGCGTTCCGTCGAAGGCGGCGAGGCGCAGCCGTTCGACTACGCCTTCGACACGGCCGAGCACGATCTCGCGCCGCACTACTCGCCGGACGGCAGGCGCATCGCGTTTCGCCGCGGCCTGTCGCCGTACTGCGATCTCTACGTCGTTGCCGCGACCGGCGGCGAGGTACGCAGGTTGACCCATCTCGCCGCGCTGATCCGCGGCTTCGACTGGATGCCCGACGGTAGCGGCCTCGTATTTGCGTCCAATCACGCGGGAAGTCAGGCGCTATATCGCGTCGATCTCGCCGACGGCCGCGTCAGCGCCCTCGGCGTTACGCCGGCGCAGATGCCCGATATTGCTGCACGCGGCGACGCGCTCGCCTACGAGGTGCCGCGTACGCGTTCGATCATGCAGGGGCTGCTGCTCGACACGCAGGAGCGCGGCACGAGCGAACTGGCACCGTCGACGGGTAGCGACAGCTACGCGGCCCTGTCGCCGGACGGCAGCCGGATCGTCTTCGTGTCCGATCGCGGCGGCCGCCCGCAGCTATGGCTGTACGAGGCCGCAACGCGACAGAGCAATGTGCTGACGCACGACGACGCGCTATTCCTTTATCCACAATGGAGCATCGACGGGCGCCGCCTGGTGGTCACGCGGCGGCGCGACGGCCACGGCCAGCTGGTCGAAATCGATCTTGACAGCCAGGCCCAGCAGGTGGTGTCGGACCCGACGATCGACGTGCGTTTCGGTACCTACGCGCCGCGCGCCGGCTATCTGCTGATCGACCGGCACACGCGCACTCCGCGGCTGCTGCATGTTGCGCAACCGCACGCGCCGGCGCGCCTGCTGCGCGAGCGCGTCGCCGCGGTCGAGGCCGATGCCGCGAGCGGGCGCATCTACTACAGCCGCGCCGACGGCGGCGGCGTGCGCGTACTCGGTGAGGACGAGGCGCAGGAGCCCGTCCTCGCCCTGGTCGGCAACCGCTTTGCGTGGCATGTGCGCAATGGCGCCCTGTGGTACTTCGACAGTGTCGAGGAGAACCCCGACGAGATACTGCTACGCCGCCGCGCGCTCGCCGGCGGCATGGACGAAATCATCTGGCGCACGCGGGACGCGATCGATCATCGCAGCTTCGACGTTTCTGCCGATGCACGGCGGCTCGTCCTCATCCGCATTACCCGCAACGACACCGATATCGGTCTGTTGCGGTTCTTGCGTGGCCAGCACTGAAACGCCGGCCGATGAGCGGCGATGCAAAATCCCGCCGATATTTCACCGCTTTCTAAGCACAATCTCGTCGGCCGCTCACACGATTTCGGGACGGGCGCCGAAGCTCCGCCGTATTCCTTGCCGCCAGATTCGGGCGAAGGAGACGACATGAGAATCATCGGTGAAACACTGCGACATGGCGGGCGACTGGAACTCGGCGGTGTCGATGCACTGCGACAGCGCTGCGGCGAGAACCTGCTCGCGATCGTGGGCGGCGGTCGCGGTGCAACCCTCGCGACGGCCGGTGACGGTGGCGGCATCTGGCTGCCGTTGCGCGGCAAGCTGCGTCTGGCCAATGGCGACAGCGGCTTCACGCTGGAACCCGGACAACTGTTGATCAGCGAAGCCGACCAGCGCCTGCAGGCGACGGGTCGTGGAACCTCGCTCTGGATCGTGCTGCTGGCACAGCGCAGCGTCTGGCGCCGCGCACTGATCCGCGCCGGCGGCGCGCTCGCGCCGGAGCCCAGTCTCGTGCCGGCCTGGCATGCGGCGGCACCGACGCTGCGGAGGCTCGCGCTGCGCATCGTGCGCGCGACGCTGGAAAACCGCGGAGAATACGCGCTGCAGAGCGCAGTCGACGATCTGCTCGGCAGCGTGGTCGATCTGCAGTCCGAATTCGCGGCGATGATCGAACGCTGTCCCGGCCGTACGCTGGCGCAGCGCCAGAATGTGTTCCTGCGTCTGCAGCGCGTACGCAATCTCATGGCCACCCGCTGTGAGCAGGAACTCGACATTCCCGAGCTGGCGCGTGTCGCGAGCTATTCGCCGTGGCATTTCATCCGCGCGTTCCACTCGGTCTACGGCGATACGCCGCATGCATACCTCGTCGACCGGCGCCTCGAACGCGCACGCCGGCTTGTGCGCTGCTCGCCGCTGGCGATCAGCGAGATCGCCGGCGCCAGCTCCTTCGAGAA